>JANXTX010000173.1 GCA_025352165.1 Caulobacteraceae bacterium
CTTGCGGGAGAAGGTGGCTGCGAAGCAGACAGATGAGGGGTCGCGCCGACAATAGTTGATTATCGTCAACGAGTTAACCGGATGGGGCGCGCGACCCCTCATCCGGCCCTGCGGGCCACCTTCTCCCGCAAGGGAGAAGGATTCCTTTGACGCTCGCTTTGATTTCTTCAAGACGCCGACGCCGACCTCAAGGGGGCGCGGGCCGCGCGCCGGCCCCTCTTCAGACCCCCAGGATCATACGCGCCATGATGTCACGCTGAATCTCGTTCGAGCCGCCGTAGATCGAGCCGGCGCGGTTGTTGAGGTAGCGAGCCATCGACACCAGGCCGTGCTCGGGGCCGACCGGCGTCAGATTCGAGCCGGGACGCCGGGCCAGGGGCTGGTCGACGTTGGCGTAGTGGCCGATGGCGTCAATCGCCAGTTCGTCGATGCGTTGCATCGCCTCGGTGCCCTGGGTCTTCAGCATCGATGAGGCGGGGCCGGGATTGCGGCCCTCCGACAGTTCCGCGAGCACGCGGTGTTCAGTCATCTCGATCGCCTCGACCGCCACTTCCGCGCCGGCTAGCCGGGCCATGAACGATGCGTCCTTGGTAATGCCCTCGGCGGCGGCCATCGCCCGCACGCGGCTCAGCGAGACCTTCAGGCCCGGCGCCGAGCCACCGCCCCGCTCGAACTCCAGAAGGTACTTGGCAACCGTCCAGCCCTTGTTCTCCTCGCCGACACGACCGGATTTCGGCACGCGGACATCGTCAAAGAACACCTGGTTGACCTCATGATCGCCGGCCATGGTGATGATCGGCTTCACGGTGATCCCGGGCGTGTCCATTTCCAGAAGCAAAAACGTGATGCCCTGCTGCGGCTTGCCATCGAACTTCGTGCGAACCAGGGCAAACATCCGGTTGGCGAACTGTGCGTGGGTCGTCCAGATCTTCGAGCCGTTGAGAATATAGTCGTCGCCGTCGGAGTCAGCCCGCATCTGCAGCGAGGCGAGGTCGGAGCCGGCGCCGGGTTCAGAATAGCCCTGGCACCAGAAATCCTCACCCGACAGGATGCGCGGCAGGAAGAAGGCTTTCTGCTCGAGCGTGCCGAAACCCATGATGCAGGGGCCGACCATCCGCAGCCCCTGAGGCGGCAGCGATGGGGCGCCCGCCCGCGCCAGCTCGGCGGCGAAGATCGCCCGCTTCATCTCTCTCCAGCCCGGCCCGCCGAATTCCCTCGGCCAGGTCGGCGCCGCCCAGCCCTTGGCATGCAGCTTCAGCTGCCAGGGCCGACTGTATTCCCAGTCAATGAAAACGCTGGTGGCCAGCCGGCCTGCCGCGCGCAGGTCCGGCGTAAGGGCCTCGTCGAGAAACGCGCGAACCTCCTCCTGGAAGGCTCGCTCGTCGGTGGTCAGTGCGAGATCCACGGCGATCTAGATGCGTTCGATGATGATCGCCGGGGCCATGCCGCCGCCCGCGCACATGGTGACCAGGCCACGCTGCAGGCCGCGCCGCTCAAGCTCGTCCAGCACCGTGCCGATCAGCATCGAGCCGGTGGCGCCGATCGGGTGGCCGAGCGCCATGGCGCCGCCATTCACATTGACCTTGTCGCGATCGAGATTGAGGTCGCGCATGAACTTCTCCGCCACGACAGCGAACGCCTCGTTGACTTCCCAGAGGTCGATGTCGTCGACGGTCAGGCCGGCCTTGGCGAGGACGCGCCGCGCCGCGGGGACGGGGGCGTTCAGCATCAATGTCGGTGAATCGCCCTGGTTGGCGATCGCCACCACCCGCGCGCGCGGCTTCAGGCCATGCGCCTTGGCATAGTCGGGCGAGGCCAGCAGGATCGCCGCCGAACCGTCGACGACGCCCGAGGAATTGCCGGCGTGGTGGATGTGGTTGATTTTCAGGTCCGGATACTTGGCGAGGATCAGCGAGCGGAAAGTCAGGCCGTCCTCGTTCAGCGGCACATCCGCCAGCGCCGCGAACGACGCCTTCAGCGAGGCCAGGCCTTCGAGGGTCGTGCTGGGGCGCGGGAACTCCTCGTGGTCGAGCGCGACCGTTCCGTCATCGTGGTGAACGGTGATCAGACTCTTGTCGAAATGGCCGCCGGCAATGGCGACCGCCGCGCGCCGCTGGCTTTCCAGCGCCAGCGCGTCGACGGCCTCGCGAGAGATGCCCTCGAGTGTGGCGATCGCGTCGGCGCAGACGCCCTGGTTGGTCTGCGGGTGCAGTTCGCGCAGATGCAGGTTGCCGGTGTCGAACAGCGGTGGGCCGTCGCCGGCGTCGCGGCGATTGGGCATCGACATCATCTCGGTTCCACCGGCCACCACCAGTTCGGCCATGCCGGCCATGATCGTGGCCGCCGCCAGGTTTACCGCGGTGATCCCCGAACCGCAGAAGCGGTCCAGCGTCACGCCACTGGAGCGCACGTCGTAGCCGGCATCGAGCGCCGACATCCGTCCCAGATCGCAGCTCTGCGGTCCGCGCTGAGAGCTGGTTCCCCAGATCACGTCATCAACCTCGGCCGTGTCGAATTTGTTGCGCTCCGCCAGGGCGCGCAGCACGGTCGATCCCAGGCGCTGCGGATGAATCTGCGAGAGCGCCCCCTTCGGGTATTTTCCGACCCCGCGTGGCGTGCGGCAGGCGTCGATGATCAGGGCGTCGGTCATGGGTGGTTTCCTTCCGGGGTCGCTTTGATGGCCGCCAAGTCAATCGCGCCGTCGAAGGGAGGATGCAAGAGGCTTGCGCGCGATGCACCGCCTTTGCGCCCGCGCGCGCCATCCGGGGAACATTCCGGCTCTATAGCGCCAGATGAGACACCTTGTTCAGCGCCCAGCGAACGGCCGGTACGTTTACCTTGCCTGTCGTATTATAGCTGAGCAACTGAGTGTTCAGGCAGTTGAATACCTCGATGGAATGTACGGCGAACCAGACATCTTCATAGCCTGGATAGATGTGCTTCGCGTTCAGACACTCGATGTAGAGCTTGATGCCCTCATTGAATTGTTGATGGGTGAGGTACACCAGTCGGCGAAGCGTCGCACCGGGCGGCCCCATCGAGGCGTTTTCCCAGTCGAGGATCACCGGGGGGCCGTCAGGACGCAGGAGCATATTGGCGTTGCCGATGTCGTTGTGGCTGAAATAGCCGCCCAGTCGCTCAATACGTGTGATCGCCGGCCCCTCGAGCGAGGCGAGAATTGCGACCCTTTCCTCGAACAGAGCGCAGGGCAATCGCATATCAAAACTGAGCGATGAGGTTGGCGAGAAAATTGTTGTTCCACCCAGCGCGTTTGATTTTCCGTCGGGCTGAGATTTTGGATTTGTTGGCGTTGAGAATGTTGAGCGCCATGTGCCTTAGGACG
>JANXTX010000342.1 GCA_025352165.1 Caulobacteraceae bacterium
GCGAATCCGCTCCCATTGGTCGTCGCGAAGGGCAAATCGCTTCGGTGGCGTCATCAGGGTCAGCTCCAAAATCGCTGACACCCCATGAATCGAGATTTGCTGGCCGAGGGAATCCCTTAAATGACGACAGGCCCTAGTGAATGACGCAGTCTTCAAATGATCTGCGGGTGAGCCGAAACTCTTGAGACGGTCGGGAAAAACCGGGCGGCTTTTGAGCGCTCAACTCCAATTCCGCAGAATCATGCCGCAGTAATTCCGCAGTTTGGAATCGCCAATAATTCCTAGACTTTCCAATAGGTTGCCGCGTATTGTCATTGAACTCTGGTGCCAATTTCCGACGCTGGAAAATCCAATTTCCTCAACAAAAACAATGGTGGGTGCAGTAGGATTCGAACCTACGACCCGCTGATTAAGAGTCAGCTGCTCTACCAACTGAGCTATGCACCCATGCGCGCGGGAGCGAGCCCCCGGCGAAGCGCGCGGACCATACTTAAAAACTCGGCCATGGCAAGGTGAGTTTCAAAGAGGCGGCGGATTGGGCTAGAAGAGAGTGCGGCCCAGCTCTCCGGCCAGGTCGCGGATGAATTGCCAGGCCACGCGTCCGGACCGGCCACCGCGCAGCTGCGACCATTGCAGCGCTCGCCGTTCGATGTTCGGAAGCCGCAGGTCAAAGCGTTCGGCATAACCTCGCACCGCCGCCAGATAGGTCGCCTGGTCCATCGGCGGGAAGCCGATCCACAGGCCGAAGCGGTCGGAGACGCTGATCTCTTCCTCGGCGTCTTCGGCGGCGGCGACCGCGCCGCGGTCCTGGATGTGATCGCGGGGCATCAGGTGGCGCCGGTTGGAGGTAGCGACGAACAGCACGTTTTCCGGTGGGCCCGAGACGCCGCCCTCAAGCGCCGACTTCAACGCCTTGGCCGCCGCCGCGCCGTCCTCGAATGAGAGATCGTCGCACAACACGACGAAACGCTTTCGGCAGCCACGCAGGGTCTCGAACACGCCGGGCAGATGGGCGACCTCGTCGCGATCAACCTCGACCAGGCGCAGGGAGGGCGCGCTTGTCGCGGCCTCCATGAACGCGGCCTTGGCGAGCGAGCTCTTACCGGTTCCCCGAACGCCCCATAGCAGCACATGATTGCCGGGCAGGCCGTTGGCGAAACGGGTGAACGCCTCGACGACCAGGCATTTCTGCCGCTCAACGCCGACCAGCAGTTCCAGCGGCAGCGATGGGTCCGGCGCGGCGATATAGGCGCCGCTGGTCGTGTCATGGCGAAAGGCGCGCGCGCCTTCGAAAGACGGCTTCGGCCGAGCCGTCGGCGCAAGCCGTTCGAGTGCGTCGGCGATCCGTTCAAGCACTGCTATCAGGGCTGCGTTCATCGCGCCGTCCTAGCGGATCGCGGCACGATGCGACAACTGAAACCGAGGGAAGTGGCGTGAGGTCCGCACGCCCGCTGTGTCCCTGGAACCACGCAATGGCCGCGCATTGACGACGCCGGATTGCCAAACCGACGCCGGGCGCATAGCTTCCGGCGACTTTCAGCCGGGCCTTTGTGGGGCGCACCGGCTCGAACGCCATTTCCGGAGAGACAATGTCCGTCAGCACCACCCTCGTATATGCTCAGGCCGCCGCTCCCGTCGGAGGATTGCAAGGGTTCCTGGCCGCCGAGGGGCCATTCATTCTGATCATTCCGCTCGTGGTCCTTTACTTCGTGATGATCATCCGTCCACAACAGAAGCGTGCCCGCGAACACGCGGCGCGTATCGCCGCGGTAAAGCGTGGCGATACGGTGGTGATGAACAGCGGCATGATCGGCAAGGTCGTTCGGGTCGAAGAAACCGAAGTCGGGGTCGAAATCGCGCAGAACGTCACCGTGAAGGTGGTGAAGAAAATGATCGCCGACGTGCGCACGCGCGGCGAGCCCGCGCCGGCCAACGACGCGAAGTCCTGACGCCCGGCGACGCTCAACCATCATGCTCACGCTCTCGCGTTGGAAAATACTCGTCGTACTGGCCTCGCTGCTGTTCGGCGTGTTGTTCACGCTGCCGAATCTTCTGCCTCAGAGTGTCGTGAACTCTCTGCCGGCCTTCATGCCACACGACCGGCTGAACCTTGGGCTGGACCTACAGGGCGGATCCTACCTGCTGGAAGAGGTCGACACCAACGCGCTGAAGACCGAGCGGCTGACCAACCTCACCGAAGATGTCCGCACGAAGCTTAAGACCGAGCAGATCGCCTTCGCCGAGTTAGGTCTTGTCGGCGATCAGATCAGCGTGCGTATTTCCGAGCCGACCCAGGTCGACGCCGCTTTCGGGCTGCTAAACAATTCCCTCGGTGAGCGATTGCCGACCGGCGGGCGTAACGTCACCCTGCAAAAGGGCCTCGATCAGCACATCGTTATCGCGTTCGTTCCGCAGGCGGCGAATGCCGCCGCGGCTGACGCCGTGGTCCGCTCGATCGAGATAATCCGCAAGCGCATCGACGCCCTGGGCGCCAAGGAACCGCTGATCACCCAGCAGGGCACGTCCCGGATCGTCATCGAAGCGCCCGGCGAAAGTGATCCTGAAAAGCTGAAGGCGATCATCGGCAAGACCGCCAAGCTCACCTTCCAGATGGTCGATACGTCGGTCGCGCCAGAGGATATCGCCGCGGGACGCATTCCGCCCGACGACGAGATTTTGCCGAGCGAAACGGCTGGCGGTCCGCCGCTGATTGTCAAGCGTCGCTCGGTGGTGACTGGTGAAATGCTGACCAGCGCCACCGCCGATCACGACCACGACACCAATTCCCCGGATGTTAATTTCAGCTTCAACGGCGTCGGCACCCAGCGGTTCGCCGAGGTGACCAGCCAGAACATCGGCAAGCCGTTCGCTATTGTGCTGGACAAGAAGTACATTGAGGCGCCGAATATCCGTTCGGCAATCACCGGCGGCAGCGGGCAGATCACCGGCGGATTCACCGAGGATTCGGCGCACCAGCTGGCCCTGCTGCTGAAATCCGGCGCCCTGCCGGCTCCCCTTAATGTCGTCGAACAGCACACCGTCGGGGCCGGACTCGGCGCCGACGCCGTGCGCGCCGGACAGATATCGGTCCTGATCGGCGGCGCGCTGATCTTCCTCTTCATCATCCTCGCATACGGCCTGTTCGGCGGGTTCGCCGCGGCGGCGCTGGTGGTCAACGGGCTCATGATCGTCGGCGCCATGAGCCTGTCGCACGCTACCCTTACGCTGCCTGGCATCGCCGGTCTGGTGCTGACGCTGGCAGTCGCGGTTGACGCAAACGTATTGATCTATGAGCGCATGCGAGATGAGGTCAGGGGCGGAAGGCCGGCGATGAGCGCGGCCGACGCCGGATTCAAACGCGCCTTGACCACAATCATCGACGCCAACGCCACCACCGTCGTGGCGGCGGTGATCATGTTCAACCTGGGGGCAGGACCGGTGAAGGGATTCGCGCTGACCTTGCTGATCGGTGTTTTCACCTCGGTGTTTACCGCGGTCCTGATAACCCAGGTGCTGATCGGCTGGTGGTTCCGCGCCTTCCGTTCCAAGACGCTGCCGATCAGCTAGGAAATTCGCGAATGTGGCCTCTGATCAAAATCATTCCCCACGACACGAAGTTTCCCTTCGTCAGTCTGGCGCGCCTGTTCGCAATGCTGTCGATCCTGGCGGTAACCGCCACGGTGATTGGTACATTTTACCCTGGCCTCAATCTCGGCATTGACTTCAAGGGCGGCACGGTTCTCGAACTGAATACAGGCGCCCAGCCAGTGAATCTGGACAAGGTGCGCAGCGCGCTCAACGGCCTGCAACTAGGCGACGTGCAGGTGCAGACGTTTGGGCAGCCCAACGACGCGGTGGTGCGTTTCCAGACGCCTGCCGGGGCAAGTCCCGGCGCGGTGGTTACGCGGGTCAAGACGGCCATCAGCCAGTCTTTGGGCTCGGTGACATATCTTCGCACGGATGTCGTCGGCCCCGAGGTCTCCGGTGAGCTGAAGGTCAAGGGCGTGGTCGCGCTGTTGACCGCCGTTGGCCTGATGCTGCTCTACATCTGGTTCAGATTCGAGCTGCAGTTCGGCCTCGGCGCCGTGGTCGCTTTGTTCCACGACCAGACGCTATCGTTCGGCCTGATCCTGTTTCTGCGCCTGGAATTTAGCCTCAACCTGATTGCGGCGTTGCTGACGATCATCGGCTATTCGATGAACGACACCGTCGTGGTTTTCGACCGGTTGCGTGAAAACCGGCGGAAGTTTAAACGCATGCCGCTGCGCGAACTGATCGACCTTTCGGTCAACGAGACCCTGTCGCGTACCGTGATTACTGGTCTCACCGCACTGCTTGCGCTTTCGGGGCTGGCGATCTTTGGCGGGGAGTCCCTGCGAGGCCTCTCGATCGTGCTGCTGTTCGGCATCGTCATCGGCACCTATTCATCGATCTACGTGGCGTCACCCATCATTCTGCTGTGGGGCGCGCGGCAGAACGATGAGGAAGCCAAGCCCATCGCGCCTCAGCCAGCGCGTCCTTGAGCCCAATGTTGCGGCAACCGCCCTCCATCGATGCCTGGGGCGGCGGCGGCTTCAGGATTGCTGGCGCTTGGCGGCCGGGTTCGCTCCTGATGCTGGATGATGCGCCGTGCTCCTGGCGGCCCCGCGCGATGGCGGAACTTTCCGTGGATGATCTCAACGAGATCATTGCAGCCGGCACTGATATCTCTGAATTCGTATTACTGGGAACAGGCTTGGTTCAGGCCCTGCCGCCGCCGTCGGTGCGAGAAGCCGTGCGGGCCGCCGGTCTTGGGCTGGAATTCATGTCCACCGAAGCGGCGGTACGGACGTACAATGTGCTTGCATCCGAGGGGCGGCGTTTCGCTGCCGCGCTGATCGCCGTCTGAGCCGCTTTTCGCTTGCGGCGAAAGGCGCTATGCCACGATCATAAGGGCAGGACTCACCAGGGGTTACCAAACATGGCCGGCATACTATCCAACTTCCGCAACACCATGATCCTCAGCGCCATCTTTGCGCTGATAATGATCTGGGCCTATTCTCATAGCCC
>JANXTX010000215.1 GCA_025352165.1 Caulobacteraceae bacterium
AGCAGGAAGATCATCACCGCGACGCCGGACTGCTTGCGCTCTTCCATCTTCGGGTCGGCGGCCCATTCGAGGAAGGCGGCCACATCCTTGGCTTCCTGGCTCTTGGTCCCCTTAACGCCGTCGTCGAAGGTCACCCGGTCGTCGGTCAGCGGCGGCGGCATGGCGATTAAACCGCCCTCGGGAATCTTGTTCGGGTCACCCTTCCAGTTGGCTGTCAGATCGCCGGCAATGTAGGGGTCATAGTACTTGCCGGGCGGCACATTCAGACCCGCCGGCGGGTCCACGCTATCACCCATCACGATGGAATAAACGTAAGCCGGGCCACCTTCACGGGCCTTGGCCAGCAGCGACATGTCCGGCGGCAACGCGCCGCCATTGCTTGCCCGGGCGGCCGCTTCATTGGCGAACGGCGAGGGCAGGTAATCAGCGGTGATGCCGGGGCGTTTGATGGCGTCGCCAGAGTCACTGTCGATATCAGCGATCTGGAAGTCCTTGGCGATCGCCTTCACGACGGGACTATCGTTCGGATTGGGATATTTCGGATCCCAGAACGGCCCCCCGCGGTCGCCGAGGTTGCGGAAGGCAATCATGCTCATCGAGTGACAGGTTGAGCAGACCTCATGATAGACCTTGTAGCCGCGCTGCAGCTGCTCCTGGTCATAGTGGCCGAATGGCCCCTCAAATGACCAATGGACATCCATCGGGGGTTTCTGGCTCGACTCGGCCAGCGCCGGACCGGCCAGAAGGAGCACGCCGGCGAGGGCGGCGAAAACAGTGACCTTGCGCACCATTCTACCTCACGCCTATTCCGCGGCCACGGGGTGCGACAGCACCGGGGTGTAAATTGAATCGGGAACCGGCAACGGCGTCTCTCTCAGGCCCAGCAGAGGCGTGATCACCAGGAAGTAGGCGAAATAGTAGAGCGACGAGATTCGGCTCAGCCAGGTGACGCTGTTAATATCATAGTCGATGAAGATCGGGCCGCCGACCCCCGGGATGACGTGCCCCTGAGGCTCCTGCGATCCGCACCAGCCCAATGCGACCGAAGCCAGGATCCAGATGAAGAAATAAATCCGGGCCGTGGGGCGATAGCGCATCGAGCGGACCTTGGAGGTGTCCAGCCAGGGCAAGGCGAACAGGCAGCCTATCGCGCCAGCCAGCGCCAGCACGCCGATCAGCTTGTCGGGAATGGCGCGCAGTATCGCGTAGAACGGCAGAAGGTACCATTCCGGAACGATGTGCGCCGGCGTGACCAGCGGGTTGGCCGGAATCTCGTTGTCCGTCTTCACGAACGCGTCAGGCAGATAGAACACGAACACCGCGAACAGCAGCATGAACAGCGCGATCGCGAAACCATCCTTCACCGTATAGTAGGGATGGAACGGCACGGTGTCGGACTTGCTCTTGACGTTGACCCCGGTGGGATTGCTGTTGCCGGGCACATGCAGCGCCCAGATGTGCAGCGCGACGACCGCGGCGATCACAAACGGCAGCAGATAGTGCAGCGAGAAGAAACGGTTGAGGGTCGGGCTATCGACCGAATAGCCGCCCCACAGCAGGGTGGTGATGGTGTTGCCGATGATCGGGAACGCGCCAAGCAGGTTGGTGATCACCTTTGCACCCCAGAAGCTCATCTGTCCCCAGGGAAGCACGTAGCCCATGAAGGCGGTCGCCATCATCAGGAAGTAGATCACGCAGCCCAGCAGCCACAGCACCTCGCGAGGGGCTTTGAACGAGCCGTAGTAGATGCCGCGCAGGATGTGCAGGTAGACCGCGAGGAAGAACATCGACGCGCCGTTGGCGTGGATGCCGCGGATCAGCCAGCCGTAGTTCACGTCGCGCATGATGTGCTGCTCGACGCTCTTGAATGCGCCCGCGCCGCTGGGATCGTAGTGCATCGCCAGAACGATGCCGGTGACGATCTGCACCGCGAGGCAGAAAGCGAGAATGCCGCCGAAGGTGTACCAGTAGTTCAGGTTCTTCGGCGTCGGGAAGTCGCCCAGATCAGCGCCGAAGCGGATGATTGGCAGACGGGTGTCAAGCCAGCGCTCGATTGCGGTCTTTGGTTCGTAGGTCGAAGGTCCACTCATGGTCGATGCCTAGCCGATCTTCACTTTGGTGTCGGAGAGGAACGCATAGTCCGGCACGATCAGGTTCTTCGGCGCCGGCCCCTTACGGATACGTGCGGAGGTGTCGTACTGCGAACCGTGGCACGGGCAGAGCCATCCGCCGTATTCGCCCTGCGCGAAAGCAGGCACGCAGCCAAGGTGGGTGCAGCTGGCCAGGACAATCAGCCACTCATCGTGACCTGGCTTCACCCGGGCCGAGTCGAGCTCGGGGTCCTTCAGGTCGGACGCATGATCGGCGGCGCGCGCCTTGGCGATCTCTTCCGGCGTGCGATGACGAATGAACACTGGCTGCTTTCGCCAGGCGATCGTCACTTCCTGGCCGAGCGCGACCTTGGTCAGGTCGAACTCCAGTGAAGCCAGCGCGAGCGTATCGGCCGCCGGATTGAGCTGGTCGACCAGTGGCCAAGCCACCGCCGCCACGCCACCGACAGCCGCGCTCACGGCCAGGATATTTATGAAGTCACGCCGGCCGGGATCGGCCACGCCCTCTGTCGGGCTGGGAGCGGATTGCGCTAGGCTATCGGCCACTTTCGGGTCACCCCTTGAACTAATACCGCCGCGGCGGTCACTCAACGAGGTTCGCTTAGAATGCGTCTCGCTCTTTTTCAACCAGACATTCCGCAAAACGTCGGAGCAGCGATAAGACTCACTGCCTGCCTGGGTGTCGAACTCGACCTGATCGAACCGTGTGCGTTCCCGCTTGATGACCGTGCGCTACGCCGAGCGGCGCTCGATTACGGTTCGCTGGCCCGGATAACGCGGCATGATTCGTGGAAGAGATTCCTTGAACACCCCGCCAGACTTGACGGGCGCCTAATACTTTTCACCACCAAAGGCGCACGGAGTTTGACACAGGTCAACTTCACCGCCAGGGATACTCTGCTGATGGGCGCGGAGAGCTCGGGTGCTCCTGAATTCGTTCATGACGCCGCCCATGAAAGACTTCGCATTCCATTGGTCGCCGGCGCGAGATCACTGAATCTGGTGACGGCGGCCGCCATGGCGCTGGGTGAGGCGCTACGGCAGACGGACCGATTTCCATTTGAAGATTCTCCAGGGCCCGACCCTTGAAAATCGGGAACACGATCGCAAAATCTCGTGCGCCCAAATCCGGCGCGTGGGCCGGAATGGCATGAGGAAGGAAAATTTGGAGGTAAGGCCATGCAGATGGCAACTTCGATTTCGAATTTTGAGCAGCGGCCCCTCAGGGCGGCGCGCGAGCTGTGGCTGCGGCCGGCGGTGGACTTTGCACACCCCAGAGATGTGCTGAGGGATCCCGGTCTCGACAGGGCGGAAAAGCGGGCCGTTCTATCGTCCTGGGCATCGGACGCTTCTTCGGTTCGAGACCAGCCGACCCAGCGCTGGATGATCGGAACACCCAATCCCGTGCCCCTGGCCGACATCCAGGAGGCTATGGGAATCCTGGATCGCCAGAGCCAGCACGATTGTCGCGATTTTCCGAGCGACTATAATTCGTGACGCGGGGTCTACGACATTTCAGGAGGCTTTGATGAAAAATACTCCCCTCACCATAGTCGCCGGCATGGCGGTGCTTGCAGTCGCCGGCATTGTCGGCGCGCGGTTCGTGAAAACGCATACCATCAGCGTGCGGCTGCCCGATGGCGGCGAGGCGCGCGTATTCTACGCCGGCAATATCCCTCCCGGGATAACCGTCGAACCGGACGCCGGGACATTGGCGGCTTCCTGGCGGCCTGAACCGGTCGCAGCCGAATTACCGTTCGGCGAAATGGATCGGGTGGCGGCCGAAATGAATCGCGAAGCCGATGCGTTGTTCCGCGAGGCCGCGACGCCAATACCGATCACCCCGCCTGCGCCCGGCCGCCAAGGCTATTCCTTCGTATCCACCTTGTCGGGCGCGGGCGTTTGCAGCCGAAGCGTCGAGATTATCGCCGACGGCCACGGCGACAGGCCACGGGTGCTGACCCGGACGACGGGCGACTGCGGCGTGTCGCCGCGGCCGCCCCAAAAGGCGCCGGAGCCCACGCCCGAGCCGGCCAAACCGGCGGTCGTGGCGGCACTCTGATAGCAGGAATCTGGCGCCATGCGCGCGTCGTCTGTGGTCCTGTGGCTCGGGGAGCGGGGGCCTGGGGCCCGTCCGAAAGCGGAACTTCGGAACGCGTGCCGTGGGTGGTGAGGGGCCTTTGACATTCACCCTGCCAGAAAGCACCCGATCGCCCCCACTTCCGCTCTCCCCGGTGAACACCGGGGCCCAGATCTTTGAGTAAACGAAGTCGTCGAAGAGACCCCGCCACGTCGGATTTAGGCGCTCAATCAACTCCAACCTCCTGGCGCGGCGCCATTTCTTCATCCGGTGTTCGCGGGTCCAGGCGATCGACGCTTTATTTCGCGGTAAATCCCCCGAGGCTCCTGGCCTTATGCTCGCTCACACTCCGACAAATGTCGTCGGTGTAGCCGAGGTAGCGTGTGCCATTCCGCCGGCTGGCAAGCATGTAAACAAAGAAGGGCACAAACAAAAAAAGGCTGGGCCCCGCCTTTCGGCGGGGAGAGCGGGACAGGGGGATATCCTTGCCCAGACGGGGCGCAAAGTGCGCCATCAAACGGACATGTCGAGATTCCGCAACGGCTCGCCTTCTCCCGTTGACGTTCGCGCCGGACGCGCGACTTTTGACCGCCAGCCTGTCAACGGACCGTCAGGCCTCAAGCGACAGATTTTGACCCCTAGCGGCCCTCGAAGGTCGGTCGGCGTCTGGCGGCTCAAGGCGTTGAATTGCGCGGGACGGTTCAGGGTGATGGTGAACAGGGCGCCATCCCGCTACAGCCGCGTCGTTTCGAATGTGGTTGTGGTCATCGGAACCTCCACTATGCCAGTGATGCTGACATGAAAGCGCCGGCCGGAAGCCGGCGTCCCTGGTAAACCGGCGCATGGCATGATCGAGATTGAGACCTATCCGGATCGCGAATCGCTGGCCGATGCCGCGGCGGAGGCGCTGGTCGACGCAATGAACGCTCCGGGTCCGGCGAACCTGGTCGCCGCGGGCGGGTCCACGCCGCTGGCAACCTATCGCCGTCTGTCGGTGTTGGACCTCAACTGGTCGAGGGTCACCGTCACGCTCGGCGACGAACGCTGGGTTGATGCCAGCGCCCCCGAATCAAACGAGCGGATGATTCGGGAATCTCTTTTGCGGGAATACGCCGCGGCGGCGCGATTCCTGCCGCTCAAGGGTCACGGCGCCAACCCCGACGACGACGCGGCGACGGTAGAGCCGGAACTCCGCCGGATGGTCCCGTTCAGCGCCGTCCTCCTGGGAATGGGCGAGGATGGCCATGTGGCGTCACTGTTTCCGGGAAACCCGTCGCCTGCCCCGGATCGCTGGTGCATTGGTGTCGCGATGTCGGGGCTGGCGCCGTTCGTGCCCAGGATCACCCTGACTCCGCGCGCCCTGCTGGCGACGCGGTCGCTGGTTCTGCAGATCACCGGCCCGGCCAAACGGGCGATCGTCGATCAGGTCCTGGCGGGGGCGGGCGAAGACCTGCCGGTGGCCTGGATCCTGCGGCAGGCCGCGACGCCGGTTCGGGTGCTATGGGCGCCCTGACGCTGCTTCGGCCAGGAAACCCAGCACAGCATCATTGAACGCCGCCGGCTGGTCAATGTTGGCGGCGTGGCCGGCGTCGGGAATGATCACCTTGCGGGCGCCTGGGATCTTCGCGGCCATGTAGTCGCTGGCAGCCAGAAACGGGGTGTCATTTGCGCCGACCACCACCAGTGAGGGAACCGCGATCCCCGGCAGGCTGTTGATCACCCGCGCGTCGCGTTGCGTGAGCATGCCGCGCGCAGCCCGGGCCAGGCCGTTGGCGGAGCGATGCCGGCTGGTGCGCATCTCGACGCTGCCGCCGGCGAGACGCGCCAGGCCCTCGGTCTCATAGCGTTCCGCGGTGCGCAGGGCGTTCTGGTTCCATCCCTCGCGCGGCTCATCCTTACGGTAGCCGGGGCCGGTATCGATGATCAGCAGGGCCTCGACACGTTCTGGATGCGCAAGGTGGAATGCCAGGCTCATGTAGCCGCCCAGCGAGAGACCGCCGATGATCGCGGTCTCCGCCCCCACCGCGTCCAGCAACGCCGCCATATCGGCGACCGTAGCCTCCTCGCTGTAAGCCGCCTGATCCTCCGGATAATCCGACCGGCCATGACCGCGCATGTCCCAGATGATCAGCTTGAAGTGTTTCGAGAACGGCTCGATCTGGCCCCGCCACATCCGCGATGTCGCCGCGTAGCCATGCGTCAGCAGCAGCGCCGGCCCCTCTCCGTGGACCTCGTAGTGGATTTTCACCCCGTCACGATCAAGTTTGGCCATGAGGTGGTCACCTCCCTTGCGGCGTTCGAAAAATGACGCCAGAGACTCTATGATTGGTTTGTACGGGATTTCCACACGCCAATGCGGGAAAACAATGCCTGCCTCCCCCGTGCCAGTCATCCGACCGGGACACGCGGAGAAATGAGGATTGTGTCCCTGCATCCGTGGCCTTTGGGCTCGCGCGAGGGATCGTCACCCGGATGGGCCGAGACGCTCTTGGGCGGCTCGGTGAGCGTAAGCGAATAGAGCATGGTCCCGAAGGGACGCGCCCAATTATTGGAACGACCGCCGCTTGAAGGCGGCGACATCACTCGCCGTCAGCTTGAACCACTCTCCGTTCGCGCGCCGCTCGGCGAAGCGCCGATGCCAATAGGCCTCGATACCCGCCGGATCGTCGGTGCGAATATGATGCTCGATCGTCGCCGCCGCCGGAAGCGCAATAGTAATCTCTTTGAAGCGCCGCTCGATGTGTGATGGACCGCTCGCCACGGTTCATCGTGGAGTGGAAATGCCACGGCGCGTCCAGATGGGTGCCGTTATGGGTGGAGATGTTCACCTGCTCGACC
>JANXTX010000219.1 GCA_025352165.1 Caulobacteraceae bacterium
CACTTTCCTTCAGGCCATCATTCCCCAGCCAAGCATCAGGCGGCTCCAGAAAGCCAGGACCAGGCTACGACGACATCTCCACGAGCCGCCTCGACGACGACGATATCAGAACATGTCAGGCTTATTTTAGCGCCTATGGGCGAAAGCCGGGGAGAGCGGGAAGGGAGGGTTCGCAACGCTCAGAAGCGTTACCCTGCTACTCCCGTCAGCTCCTCGATCGCGGCAGTCAGCCGGGCGATGTCCTGCGGCCTCGAAAGGCGGTGGTCGCCGTCGCGGATCAGAGTGAAGACGACGTCGGGGCCTTTCAGCGCGCGGGCTAGATCGAGGGCGTGGGTCCAGGGTACGTCGGGGTCCTCGCCGCCCTGCAGGATATGGACGGGCGCATCAATGGCGACCGGGCCGGGCAGGATGCACCACTGCTCGCCGTCCTCCAGCAGGGCGCGGGTGATCGTATAGCCGTCACCGTCATATTGCGATGGCTGGATCCAGGCGCCGTCGCGGGCGATAGCCTCGCGGGCCTCCGGCGGCAGGCTCGGCGCCAGAAGCGCTCGGGTGAAATCAGCGGCCGGCGCGATCAGGGCTAGAGCGGTAATCCGCTCGGGTCGAGCCAGGGCCGCCAGGCAGGCCAGCCAGCCGCCCATCGTCGAGCCGACCAGCAACAGTGGTCCCGCCGTCAGTTGGTCGATCACCGCCAGGGCGTCACCGCGCCAGCGCGAGATGGTTCCCTCCTCGAAGCGTCCCCCTGACTGCCCATGCCCGAAATAGTCGAAGCGCAGAAACGCGCGTCCAGTGTCCGCGGCCCATCGCGCCAGCGCCTCACCCTTGGTCCCGCTCATCTCGGAATGAAAGCCGCCGAGCCAGACCACGGTCGGACCGGCGCCCTCGACGCGCCGCCAGGCGAGGCCGGCGCCGTCGTGCCGCAGAACGCCTATGGTCTCCTGCATGGTGTTCAATCCCCTGAGCTATTAGACAACGGCAATCCTAAGGATGCCCGGAGCCAAGTCGATAGACGCATCACCTCTTCCCGAGGGCTTCACCCTGCTGCAGATCACGCCGGCGCTGAACTCGGGCGGGGTCGAGCAGGCGACCCTGGACATGGCCGCCGCGGTGGCGCGGGTGGGGCGGAGTTCGCTGGTCGCCTCGCGGGGGGGCGCGCTGGAGGGTGAGTTGTTCCGCGCCGGCGCCAAACTGATCCCCCTGCCGGTGGATGCAAGGGACCCCGTAAGCCTGCTGTTGAATGCCCATCGACTGGCGCGCGTCATTCGTGAGCACGGGGTGAGCCTGATGCACGTCCGTTCGCGCGCGCCGGCGTTCAGCGCGCTGATGGCCTCGCGGATGACCGGTGTACCGCTGGTGACCACATATCACGGGATCTATTCCGCCCGTTCGGGCCTGAAACGCTGGTACAATGGCGTGATGACTCGCGGCGACCGGGTGATCGCCAACTCCGCCTTCACACGCGAACATATCCTCGCCGAGCACTGCGTCGACGCCTCCGGAATTGCGCTCGTCAGCGAAGCGGTCGACACGGCCTTTTTCGATCCGGACACGGTCTCGCCCGAGCGCATCGCCGCGGTGCGCGCATCGTGGGGACTGGCAGACGACGACCAGCGGCCGGTGATCCTGATGGCCGCGCGCCTGACCGGATGGAAGGGACACGCCATCGCCGCGCGGGCCTTCGAGCGCGCCTCCCTTGGCGACTGCGCCGTGCTCGTGCTGACCGGGACCAGAGATGCCGGAGCGCAGGGCGCCGCGCTCGCCGCGATCTCGCCGCATGTCCGGATGGTTGGCCCATGCGCGGACATGCCGGCAGCCTTTCTGGCGGCAAGCCTGGTGGTCGCGCCGTCGATACAGGCGGAGTCGTTCGGGCGCACGGTGGTGGAGGCTCAGGCGATGGGGCGCCCGGTGCTGGCCTCGGCGATCGGCGCGCATGCCGAGACGGTGATCGATGGCGAGACCGGTGGGCTGGTTAAGGCGGGCGATATCGACGCCTGGGCCGTGGCGATGACCCGGGCGCTGGCGACGCCGTCAGACAGGCTCGAGCGGATGGGAAGGGCCGCTCGCGTGCGAGCGACGCGGCTCTATTCGCTGCCGGCCATGTACGCGGCGACGTTCGAGGTCTATCGGCAGGTGCTGGAGACCGTCGTATGAAGCCCATCGCCAAGGTCCTGGTGATCAAGCTATCCGCCGTTGGCGATTTCGTGCTCGCGTTTCCGGCCTTCGAGCGCATCCGGGCGGCGCACCGCAATGCGAAGGTCACCCTGCTGACCACGCCGCCGTTCGAGACCCTGGCGCAGACCAGTCCGTTTTTCGATCGGGTGGAAACCGATGGTCGTCCACAGAGCCCCGGCGAGTGGCTGGGCCTGATCATGCGGCTGCGGCGCGAGCACTATGACCGGGTCTATGACCTGCAGAACAACGACCGCACCAACCTGCTCTTCCAGATGCTGCGGCCGTTCCCGCCGCAATGGTCAGGGGCGGCGACCGGCGCGTCGCTGCCGCACCGCAACCCGGCGCGCATGAACATGCATTCGCTGGAACGCCATGCCGAACAGCTTCACGACGCCGGAATCTGGCCGGATGCGCCGGTGGCGCCGCTGTCGGCGCCGCCCCCTGATCTCTCATGGATTCTGAGCAAGGTGAAGTCGCCGCGCGCGGATGCCGGTCGGATCGCCAGGCCGCTGGCGCTGTTGGTGCCGGGCAGTTCCGCGCACCGTCCTGAAAAGCGTTGGCCGGTTGAGCACTACGCCAGGCTTGCCGAGCGGCTGGAGGCAAAGGGCTTGGACGTGGTGATCGTCGGCGGATTGCAGGAAAGCGCGCTCGCCCACGTGATCCAGACGCGGGCGCGTCGGGCGCGCGACCTGACCGGTCGCACCGACTTCGCGCAGATCGCCTGGCTGGGCGCGAAAGCGGCCATCGCGGTGGGCAACGACACCGGCCCGGTGCATCTGATCGCCGCCGCGGGCGCGCCGACTATCGCCCTCTTCTCGTCCGCATCGGATCCGGCCCTGTGCGGTCCGCGTGGACACGTGACCGTATTTCAGGCGCCGAATCTGGCCGATGTCACGGTGGATACGGTTTTTGCGACAGCTTTAGCCCTCGCCGGCGCGTCTTCTTGAGTTGATTGTCTTGATCCTGGACGGCGCATTAGTCATATACTGCCGTGGGTCCGTCCTGCTTTTCTGGATCGGCCCGATTTTGCAACAGTCTCAGGAGCACAACCTATTCGCCGTCCCATGCAGGCGCCGCCGTCCAAAGACGGACCGCGCATCAATGACGAGATCCGAGTCCCCCGCGTTCTGCTGATCGATCAGAACGGAGAAAAGCAGGGCGTCATGCCCACCTCCTCCGCTCTCGAAGCGGCCGTCGAAGCCGGGCTGGATCTGGTCGAGGTCTCTCCCACGGCGGATCCGCCGGTGTGCAAGATCCTCGATTTCGGCAAGTTCAAGTTCCAGGAACAGAAGAAGAAGAACGAGGCGCGCAAGCGCCAGAAGCTGGTCGAGGTCAAGGAGATCAAGCTCCGGCCGAACATCGACGTGCATGACTACGAAGTCAAAGCCCGCGCCATGCACCGGTTCTTCGAGGAAGGCGACAAGGTCAAGGTGACCCTGAGGTTCCGCGGCGGCGAGATGCGTCACCCCGAACTGGGCATGAAGCTGCTGCAACAGGTCCGCACCGATTTTGATCCCGTCGCCAAGGTCGAATACGAGCCCCGCATGGAGGGGCGGCAGATGATCATGATCCTCGCGCCCAAGTAGGCGCGGGTCCCGGGGGGGACAATGAAGACACTACTGACAATCATCGTGGGGCTGGCGGCCGCCGGCCTTGCGCAGTTGTGTCCAGCGGCGCCACTGGATGCCTATGGGCGACTTCCCACGATCGAGTCGGCCTCGATTTCGCCTGACGGTTCGATGCTGGCCTTGGCCGCGACCAACGGCGAACAGCGGCGGATCGTCGTCGAGGAGTTCGGCACCGGGAAGACGATCGCAAACCTCAACGCGGGCGGGCAGAAGGTTCGCGCTCTCCAGTGGGCGGGCAAGGATCATCTGATCGTCACCGTATCGACGACCGGCCTAATCATGAACGTCGAGTCCAGTCGCACAGAGTGGTCTGTCGCCACGGACTTCAATATCACCAAGAAGACCCAGCGGTCGCTGTTGAGCGGGCTGAACCTCAATGACGACCACGTCCATCCGGATCAGGACAGCCTTAACGTCCTCTACGACGTGCCCGAGATCCGCGTGATCGGCGGCAGGCCCTTCGCCTTCGCCGAAGGTGTGTCGTTCGTCGGAAACCTGGGTCGACTCACGCTGTTCAAGGTCGATCTCGACCGAGATGCGGCGACCATCGAATCCCGCGCGGCTCAAACCTCCAACGCGTTCGTCGTCGACGCCGATGGCGAGCCGCTGGCCGAGAGCGAATACGACGCGCCGACCAGCCGCAGGACGCTGAAACTATGGAGGGGACATTGGCAGGAAGTTCAAAGCCGGAGCGCGCCGACCGAGCGGCCCGAGATCATGGGCCTTGGCCGCGACGGCGCATCGCTCGTCGTGGCTTATTTCGAGAACAGTCATCGCGTCCTGCGCGAGATCAGCCAGGGCGGCGACCCAGCGGGCGCCCTTTTGCCGATCGATGATCCGGATGAGCTGATCTGGGATCCGGCAAGCCACAAGCTTATCGGAACGGAAACACTCGTCGGAGACGAGGGACGATATCAGTTCTTCGATCCCAACGATCAGAAGGTCTGGCGGGCGATCCTGGCCGCCTATCCCGACGCGCTGGTCACGCTGGAGTCGAACAGCGACGACCGCCGGAAATTCGTGGTCAGAGTGGATTCGCCGAACGACGGGCCAGCCTACGCGCTCATTGATCTCAACACAGGCAAGGCAAGCTGGATTGGCGATGAGTACCAGGGGCTGAAGACCGCCGACATCGCAATGGTGCGTTCGATTTCATTCAGGGCGAGGGACGGCCTGGGCCTGACCGGCTATCTGACCTTGCCGCGCGACAGGGACCCGAAGAAGCTCCCTCTGGTGGTATTGCCCCACGGCGGCCCGGCGGCGCGGGACGAACCGGGGTTCGATTGGTGGTCACAGGCCCTCGCGTCGCGCGGCTATGCCGTGCTGAGGGTCAACTACCGCGGCTCGGACGGGTTCGGCTGGGATTTCCAGGGCGCCGGGTTCGGCCAATGGGGGCGACGGATGCAGACCGATCTGTCGGACGGCGTTCGCTATCTCGCCGGCCAGGGCATTGTCGACACCGCCCGCGTCTGCATCGTCGGCGCCAGCTACGGCGGCTACGCGGCCCTGGCCGGCGCGGCGTTCGACCCCGGCGTGTACCGCTGCGCCGCGGCGGTGTCGGGACCGGCGGACCTGCGCCACTTCGTCAACTGGTGGAGCGGGCGGGAAGGCCGCCAGGGTGTGGCGTCCGAACGCTACTGGCTACGTTATATGGGCGCCTTCGACTCGCTCGGCGAGGTTTCCCCCGCCGAGCACGCCGACAAGGTGACCATCCCCGTCCTCCTCATTCACGGCAAGGACGACACGGTCGTCCCCTTCGAACAGAGCGAGATGATGGCGGACGCCCTCCGGCGGGCCGGCAGGACAGTCGAGTTCGTCGCCCTCAAGGGCGAAGACCACTGGCTGTCGCGCGGCGAAACGCGGCTGCAGATGCTGCAGGCCATCACGACATTCCTGGAGAAGAACAACCCACCCTGAGCGGGGCGTGAACCTAACCGAGCCGATTGTTCAGCACCAAGGCGCCATGGGGACCAAGAGGAAATCACGGCGCTGCGCGCGCCCGGTTCCGGCCGGAGGCCGGGCCTCGGACAGGCTCCGCGCTTTGTGATTCAGGCGCCTTGTCGTCTTGGCGGTTCAGACGACGGATGGGGCATCACGGCGTTCGGCCGAGATCCGTCCACATCTGCGTCGGTCCGCGACATCTGGTGCGTCCCTGAACGGCGCAACACCTAGTGGGCGGGAGTCCCACCCGGGCAATGGTCGGTTGGCCCGGTAGCTGACAGGCGGCGTGGCTGGGTAACTGGTCGGGTCGAAGCCCT
>JANXTX010000233.1 GCA_025352165.1 Caulobacteraceae bacterium
AAAGGCGCTATGCCACGATCATAAGGGCAGGACTCACCAGGGGTTACCAAACATGGCCGGCATACTATCCAACTTCCGCAACACCATGATCCTCAGCGCCATCTTTGCGCTGATAATGATCTGGGCCTATTCTCATAGCCCGCACGGTATCGACAGCTCCTTTTGGGTAGCGGTCTTCCGCTGGATGCACGTTGTCTTCGGCATCCTGTGGATCGGGCTGCTGTATTATTTCAACTTCGTGCAAATTCGGAAGATGCCCGAAATTCCCGCCGAACTTAAGCCGGCGGTGTCCAAGTATATCGCACCCGAAGCGTTGTTCTGGTTCCGTTGGGCGGCGTTGTTCACCGTTCTAGCCGGGATCGGCATCGCGGTTCTGCGCGGACGCCCTTATGCCGAATCGGTCTTCAGCTTCGGTCTTATTCATAGCGACGGCGGGCCCGACGTTCTGGCGTCGCGACTGATGGGCCTCGGTGTCTGGCTGGCGATTATCATGTTCCTAAACGTCTGGGGCATTATCTGGCCGAACCAGAAGATCGCGCTCGGCATCAAGGAAGCCGATGCCGACGCCAAGGCCAAGGCGGCGCGGACTGCCATGCTCTTCTCGCGCGTCAACACGTTGCTGTCGCTGCCGATGCTGACGTCGATGGCAATGTTCCAGACGCTTTACGGCTGATCACATCTTGCCGGCGGACGGCGATCTCGACGATACCGTCCGCCGCGTTGATCCCGAACGCTGGCTCGCCAGCCGTTTCATCGGCGACGCTACGGCGCGCGCCGATGTTGTCGTTCTGTATGCCTATGACCATGAGCTCGACCGCGCAGGGAGGGTGACATCCAACGCCTTGCTGGCTGAAATCCGGCTGACATGGTGGCGTGAGGTGTTGGACGAGATCTTCTCGCGGGGGAAAGTTCGCCGCCATCCTGTGGCGCATGCACTGTCCGAGACCGTGTTCCGCCGATCGCTCGGGCGCGAGCCGCTTGAGGCGATGATCAACTCGCAGATCGATGGGACCGAGGATGCCGAGCGATGGGCCATGGGAACCGCGGGCTCGCTTGCCTTGCTCGCCGCCAGGACTTTGGACCGCGAGGCTGATACCGGCGCTGTGGTTGCCGCGGGGCGCGCCTGGGGTCTCCACCTGTTGCGTCAACGGGGGAGGGCGGATATCGATCTGACGGGCCCTATGAATGAAGCTGCTCGCCTCGCACGCCGGGTCAGCCCCGCGGCATTCCCGGCTATCGCCAACGTTACGCTGGCTCGGGCCACGACCCCTTCTGCGCTGGAAACGCGGGCAAGACTGGTTTGGTCAATCCTCAGGGGCCGTATCTAGTTTCGCTCACCGATTGACCAAGTCTCCAGGTCGTCGAGGGCGCGGAGGCTCATCGCTCGTTTTTTTGCTCGTCCGCGTTCGCCGCGGGCAAATCGCGTGCCCCCTTCACTGCGTAGAGGCGCTTCCATTGGCGGCAACAGACCGTAGTTGATGTTCATCGGCTGGAACGACCGTTTGTCGCCCTCCAGATGTCCACCGGTGATGTGACCCAGCAGTGCTCCCAACGCGGTCGTTGGCGGCGGTAGCGAGGCAACCGGGCCGGCTCTTTCCGCCGCGGCGAACCGCCCGGCCAGCAGGCCGATCGCAGCGCTCTCAACATAGCCCTCAACGCCGGTGATCTGGCCTGCGAACCTCAGTCGCGGTGCGACCTTGAGGCGTAGACGCGAATCAAGCAGTCGCGGACTGTTGATAAACGTGTTCCGGTGCAGCCCTCCCAGGCGGGCGAAAACCGCCGACTGCAGACCCGGGATGCTGCGGAACACCTCCGTCTGCGCGCCGTGCTTGAGCTTGGTCTGGAAACCGACCATGTTCCAAAGAGTCGCGAGCGCGTTGTCCTGCCGCAGTTGGACGACCGCATGGGGCTTCTCGCCGGGCCTGTGCGGATTGGTCAGTCCGACCGGCTTCATGGGGCCATACCGCAAGGTTTCGCGCCCCCGTTCGGCCATCACTTCGATCGGCAGGCATCCGTCGAAATAGGGAACGTGCTCCCAGTCCTTGAACTCGCTCTTTGGACCGGAAAGCAGCGCATTGACGAATGCCTCATATTGTCCGCGGTCCATGGGGCAGTTGATGTAGGCTGCGGCATCGCCCCCCGGGCCCTCCTTGTCATAGCGCGACTGTTTCCACGCGATCGACATGTCGATCGTTTCGGCATGAACGATAGGTGCGATGGCGTCGAAGAACGATAACTGGTCTTCACCGGTAAGTGCGAGGATATGGCTGGTAAGCGCCTCTGAGCTCAGAGGTCCGGTG
>JANXTX010000294.1 GCA_025352165.1 Caulobacteraceae bacterium
ACCGGCAGACTCCGCGGAAAATCCGCCCTTCAGGCTATCAGCGAGGTCATCAGCCCACCGCTCGCACCAGCAGCCGCCTGACGGGGTGAGCAGTTACCCTTTTTATCACCTGAACATCGTCTATCAAATGGCGCATGACGGCTCCATCAAGAACAATCAATGCAAACCATTGTCTCTGACGACCAATCGCGATGAAGCGCACTTGCCGTTCTTCATGTCTGTGCTGAAGTTGATAGGCTACGATAACGGAACATGCTGTTTCGACTACAAATTCCTCAATGGACAGGTTCAGTTGCTTGAGCTCAATCCCAGGTGTGGGGGGTCGTTACGTGAGGGGTTGAACGACTATATTGCGGCCTATGAGGCGGCTGTCACCGCCTGTTGATCGGGTATTGCCCGAACATTTCGAACACAATTTCGTGTACACGCTTGGCGGTCTTGGCAAACAAGCCCACATCAGGACCGGCGTCATCGAACAAGGTCGGCCACCAGATCAAAGTCCCCTGCGGGACATCATCAGCGACTGACTTAGCAGCGCCAAATCTCCTCATATCAATCCAATCCAACGCGGCTACGGCCGCGATGCGGCTCGGGGGCCCATCATGGACTATAACTGGCTATTGAAGTTTGCCTTGCCCGCGGTTGGCGGAATGGTGGCGCTCGTTGTCATCATCATGTTGCTGGCCAGATTCCTCGGTATAGTTCTGATCCCGCAGGATTCGATCGGCATCATCACCAAGAAGTTCTCGCTGCGCGGTAAGTCGGCGTCCTTGCCCGATGGGCGGATCATTGCGCTGAACGGCGAGGCGGGCCTGCAGGCCGACACTCTTGCGCCGGGCCTCTACTTCTGGATGTTCTCCTGGCAGTACAAGGTTGACGTAGTGAAGTTCACCACCATTCCTCCCGGAAACGTTGGCGTGGTGGAGGCGCGGGACGGCAAGCCGCTGACGCTGGGCCACGTGTTCGCCAAGGATGTCGACAGCAATTCTTTCCAGAACGCTCGCGGATTTCTCGAACAGGGTGGCGAACGGGGCCCGCAGATCAACGTGATGACGCCGGGTACGTATCGGATCAACACCGCTCTCTTCGACGTCGCCATCGTGCCGGCCTTCGAGGCGCCGCAGAACAAGATCGGCATCGTCACCATGTCTGATGGCACGCAACTCAATACCGGCGAGATCGCCGGCAAGATGATCGAGGGCCACAATGGTTTCCAGAATGGCCATGCCTTCATCGTCAATGGCGGCAGCAAGGGCCTGCAGGAGCAGGTGCTGATGCCGGGGACCTACTATCTCAATCCACGACTGGCCTCCGTCGAACTGGTGGACATGTTCCGCGTACCGATCGGCTATGTCGGCGTGGTCGTTGCGAACGTCGGCGAGGCGCCGGCGGTCATGGCTCCGGCGGTGGAAGGTGAGGAGCAGCGCCCGCTTCGCCGCGGCGCGCGGCTGGCGGAAGCGGGACAGAAGGGCGTGCAGCGGGATCCGAAAGACCCCGGCGTCTACGCTATCAATCCGCGCACCCACTTTGTGGAACTGGTGCCGACCACCAACATCGTCCTCAATTGGGCCGATGAAAAGTCGGAGGCGCACAAGCTGGACGCCTCGCTCGTGCCGATCACCGTGCGATCGAAGGACGGTTTCCCGTTCAATCTCGACGTCTCGCAGATCATCCATATTTCACGGGAGAACGCCGCTCTGGTGATCGCCGAGTTCGGCAGCATGACCAATCTGGTCACCCAGGTTCTGCAGCCGGTGATCGGCAATTATTTCCGTAACAGCGCCCAGTCCTCCGACGTCATCGAGTTCATCCAGGAGCGCACAGTCCGCCAGGAGGAGGCCAGGGCCAAGATCCGCGATGCGATCGGCAGTCACGGCGTCGAGGCGGTCGATACCCTGATCGGCGACATCTCGCCGCCGGCGGAGCTGATGAAGACGCTGACCGACCAGAAGATCGCCCAGCGCGAGGTCGAGACCTATGGCGCGCAGATGAAGGCCGAACAGGCGAGGCAGGAACTGGAAGCGGCGAAGACCGAGGCCAATACCCGCGAGCGCGTCGTGACGGCCAAGCGGGACGTGGAGGTCGCCACCCAGGAGGCGGAGGCGCAGATCGCCCGCGCCAAGGGCGAGGCGGAATCCAAGACGATCAATGCCAAGGCGGATGCGAACGTCACCGAGGTGACCGGGGCGGCGGAAGCCAGTCGGATCAGGGCCATCGGCGAGGCGGAGGCGGCGGTGCAGAAATTGAAGGTCGATAGCATCGGCCAGGATGGCTACGCGCGCATCCAGGTTGCCAATGCGCTGAGTGAACACGGCATGCAGCTGGTGCCCGAGGTGCTGGTTACCGGCGCCGGCGGCCAGAGCGGCTCCGGCATCGTCGACGCTCTGCTCGGCAATATGTTGAAGGACCGGCTCGCCGGAGCCGGGCAGGTTGGGGATGGGCAGGGCGAACAGGGGGCAGCGTCTTTGCCTGGCGAAGCTCCCGCGCCGGTGGCGTCACCCCCGGCTCCGGCGTCCTTCCAGTCCTCCTGGCAACAAAGCAACCCGTAGCGGCAAGCGGCTCCAGGCCGGGAATTGACGACAAGCAAGGGAAGAAAGAGCGCACCACAAAGACACGAAGGACACGAAGAAAAACAAAGAGGGAAAATGTGGCGATTCGCGCGAAGCGCATTCCAACCTTCTTCAGGTCCTCCTTCGTGTCTTTGTGGTGCGCTCTTTCTTTCTTCCTGCCGCCTCGCCGGCGATCACACTGGCTGGTCAACGCGGCTGCACCCGATTGCCCTGCAAGCGGCTCTTCCCAATTCGCCTCTGTCGCCTAAAGTGCCGTCTAGGGAGAAGACCACCATGAGCTTCGAAGTTCTGGCCGAGGGACTGCAATTTCCGGAAGGGCCGATCGCCATGCCGGACGGTTCGGTGATCGTCGTCGAGATTGCGCGTGGGGCGCTCTCGCGCGTCTGGAATGGCAAGGTCGAGGTGGTTTGCGATCTTGGCGGCGGGCCGAACGGCGCCGCGCTGGGGCCGGATGGCGCAGTCTATGTCGCCAACAACGGTGGCGGCGGATTACCGAGCGGCGTCGCGAGTCTGCAGCCTGTCCAGGGCGGTGTCGACCGCGTGGATTTGGCGACGGGCAAGGGCGAACGACTCTACGATGTGGTGAACGGCAACCCTCTCTCGGTGCCCAACGACATCGTTTTCGATCGCCGGGGCGGCTTCTGGTTCACCGACTTCGGCCGCCAGTCGGGGCGCACGCGTCATCTTAGCGGTCTCTACTATGCGTTACCCGACGGATCGAGGGTCGAGGAGGTTTCGTTCGGCGGCACTGGTTACAACGGCGTCGGACTCTCGCCCGACGAAACGACCGTCTACGCCGCCGAGACCTTTACCGGTCGCCTGATTGCGTTCGATCTCGCCGCGCCCGGACAGGTGGTCAAGGGCGGGCGCGCCGGCCGTGTGGTCGGCACGGCGCCGGGACGGGCGTTTTTTGACAGTCTCGCGGTGCAGGCCAATGGCGATGTCTGTATCGCCTCCATCGCAGACGGCATTACGACCATTTCGCCTGCGGGCAACGTGCGTCAGACGCCGCTCCCCGATCGCTTGACGACCAACATCTGCTTTGGCGGGGTCGATATGTGCGACGCCTATATTACCCTCTCCCAGACGGGCCGACTGATCCGCATGCGCTGGCCCGAGCCCGGCCTCAGGTTGAACTTCAATAACTGACCGCCGCTTGGGCAATGAGCGGGTCGGGGCCGCCACCTCATATTTACGTCGTAAGATCATGTTGTAACCCGCCCCGCATATCGCTAGGGGTCGATCGAACCAGGCAATGTTCTGGGAAACAAGCTGACAATCCCGGGAGGATTTACATGGCGTTGGTAACGGTCTTCGGTGCGGCGGGACGACAGGGCACGGCGCAGGTGCGTCAGCTGAAGCTGGCGGGGCATGACGTGCGGGCCATTTCCCGCCGGGCCGACCCTTTTCTTGGTGAAGATTACGGCGCGGTGGAAATCCGTCCCGCCGACATCCGCGAAATGGATTCGGTCGTGGCCGCGATGGAGGGTTCCGACGCGGTCTTCTATACCCATCCTGTCAAGGCGGCCGTGGGCCTCATCGAAGCCGTCACCATCATCGGCCAGGCCGCGGTCAAGGCCAACGTCAAACGGGTGGTCTGGAATACGTCGAGCTGGATTCCGGACCGCCCCGGTGAGTCGTTCAGCTACGCGGGTAATACGATCGGCCTGAACGCGCTGTTCCGCACCGGCGCGCCGGCCACCGTGTTCGGCTCGGTATTGTTCATGGACAATCTGCTGACCAACTGGGCGTTTCCGTTCATCGTCAACGAGGGCCGGTTCGTCTATCCGCACAAGGCTCACCTCGAGTGCAGCTGGATCAGCCTGGACGACGTGGCCAAGTTCATGATCGCCTCGATCGACCGGCCGGACCTGGAGGGCGCGTGGCTCAACATTGGCGGCCCGGAAATTCTGCATCCGCCGCAGGTCGCCGAAATCCTTTCGGACGTCGTTGGTCGACCAATCAAGTATGACCCGAGCACGCCGACGGAGTTTGCCAAGAACCTGTGCGACGCGTTCGGCGATGACATGTCCGCCGAAGAACGCAAGACCACCGAGGCCTTCATGGAGGCGTTCTACACCTTCAACAATGACGGCCCGCAAAAGCCGTTCCGGGTCGACATGGGCCCCGTGCTCGAGCGAATCCCCATCAAGCTGGAAACCATGCGCGAGTGGGCCGGCCGGCAGGAATGGCGCATGACCAACAAGCCCAGGCCGCCCGCGGGCTAACACACGCCTGATCGCACCAGACCTGCCGACCAAGCCGAACAGAAAGCTCTCCATGCCGACACTCTTCGACCCGATCCGCCTCGGCGGCCTTGACCTGCCTAACCGCTTCATCATGGCGCCGCTGACGCGTATGCGCGCGGACCCGGAAACGCGCGCGCCCACCGCGCTGGTAGCCGAGCAATACGCACAGCGGGCTTCGGCCGGGCTGATCCTGGCGGAAGCAACCTCGGTGGAACCGATGGGTGTCGGCTACGCCGGGACCCCGGGCATCTGGTCCGATGTCCAGATTGAAGGGTGGCGGCATGTCACCGACGCCGTGCACCGCGCGGGCGGACGGATCGCCATGCAACTCTGGCATGTCGGCCGGATTTCGGAACCCCTGGTGCTGGAGGGCAGGACCCCGATCTCCAGCAGCGCCATCGCCTGCAGTGGCTTCATCAGCCAGGTGAACCCGAAACGGCCGTTCCCGGCGCCTCGCGCGTTGGAAACCGAAGAGGTCCCCGGCGTCGTCGAAGCCTTCCGGCAGGCCGCCGAGAACGCCCTGGCGGCCGGCTTTGACGGTGTCGAGGTCCATGGCGCCAATGGCTATCTGCTCGATCAGTTCCTGCAGGACAACTGCAACAAGCGGACGGACATCTACGGCGGCTCGATCCCCAACCGCGCGCGTCTGCACCTGGAAATTGCCGACGCCTGCATCTCGGTGTGGGGCGCCGAAAGGGTCGGCATGCACCTCGCCCCGCGCGGCGACGCGCAGGACATGGGCGATTCCGATGCGCTCGGAACCTTCACCTATGTGGCGCGCGAGCTGGGCAAGCGTGGCATCGGCTATCTGTTCCTGCGGGAATACGTCGGCCCCGACAGGCTGGCCCCGGCGATCAAGTCGGCTTTTGGCGGCAATGTCATCGTCAATGAACAATTCACCCTTGAGCAGTCGATCGCCGACCTGGAATCCGGCGTCGCCGACGCAATTGGCTTTGGCCGCGGCTTCATCGCCAACCCCGATCTACCCGCGCGAGTGCGCGCGGGCGCGCCGATGAACGAGTTGAATTTCAAGACCCTCTACGGGGCCGGGGCCGCCGGATACACCGACTATCCAACAATGGCGCAGGCGGAGTAGCGCCTGATCTGGTTACCGACGGAGCAAAGGGGGTTGCCGCTCGGCGTCATGGCATTTTGTCCGCCGGGCCCGTCACCTCGCATACTATTCCGGCCGTCAAAATTCGGCGGGTGAGGCCTGGCATAACTTCGGCGAGGCAGTCGGTTCAAGTGTCCGGAAGGGGCCCGAAGCTCAACGGCGAGATTCGACCCGTTGCCGACTTTGCAGCTTTGTCCAAGTGTCCTCTGTTTTGCGAACCAGTTCCTGATTTTGCCAATCTAATTTGGCCCCAGCGCACGGTTCGCTGGAAGGTTGGCGCCGTTGGGCCCAGCGGGCATGGTGCCGGTTTCTACTCGGCGCTAAACATAGGTTGAGGGCCGATCTAACGCGAGGGCGCCAGCGTGAGAAAACCAGTTAATCGGGTGGCTTTGGCCCTTTGGTTCGTCGCGGCAATACTCATCATTGGCGATTTGGCGACTGCGATCACAAACCTGATTTCGGAGGCTAGGGAGGCGGGGGTCGCTATCTACGGCGTAGGAGCCATGGAGCTTTCTCGAGTCTGGCCGATAGTGGCGCACGCTCTAATCTCAGGCGGTCAACTGGTTGGGATCGGTGTGCTCATCGAAATCGTCGATCAAATTCGCTGGAATGGTTTCCCCTCGAAAGAACTAGCAGTTGGAGCACCCATCCGTGACGCCATCCGACGTGTTCGGAAATGGCCCGAAGGCAACTAGCCCATTTCAAACTGAGGCAGTGCTGGCCGACAAACTGCAACGGTGCAGACTAGGTGTCCTTTTCTTCGAGGCTATCGCCGCCGCCGCCATGTTTGCCCTACGCTAGCGGCAGCTCACCACCCACTGCCGTCATTGGCAAGGTCGGCTCCAGGGCGGCAATCCCTTGCCGCCGCGAATGGCGGGTTTCCGCCGGAAACCCAAAGGCAATGAGCGACTCCTCTATGTCCTTCCGCAATCTCCCCTTCGAAAAGGTCGCCAGGACGGACGACTTGTCCCGGTGTGCGCTTGCTCGAGAACGAGTAGGTTGGCGCGTTGAGTGGCCGCGCCCATGACCCTGGCCGCGGCGAGGTTGCGCTTAAGCGGATAAGCCAGCCGGCGGGTGCGTATATAGCTCGCGGCGTCAGCGGCCGATCGTCAAGCCGAACGAGTAACTCAAGGTGACCCCCGCGGAATAGTCGTTGGGCGAGCCGGCGACCTGAACTACGGGACTGTCCTCGGCCAGCCGCGCCAGGCGGTGATAGCCCATGGCGAACGTCGTCTTGATCCGATGCGTCCAGTTGTGCGCCAGCGCTGCCTCGACGCCCAGATACCGCTGGCCTTGGCCTGGTTTATAGGCGGTCTTGATCAGCGGGCTTCGCGCGGCCTCGATCGGCGTTACACCGAAATAGGTGTCCATGTATTGAATCCCGCCATATCCGTAGCGGGGCCCGACGGAAAAATCCCAGGTCCGCCCTGTATAGACGAGGTCAATCGCGGCGTCGCCCACGGGACCGGTGTAGCCGCCCAGGCCATAACGCCCTTCGGCCCGAAGGCGCAGCCAATTGACGGGCCAAACCTCGGCGTAGGCGCCCGGTTCGTAGGCTGTGCCGATCTTGTCGAGGCCCAGCAGGTGCTTGGTGTCGCCACGCGGGTAGCGAAAACGCACGATCGGCCCGAACACGAAATGCCGCGTGGAAATGAGCGCGATGGTGCTTCCACCGTCTGGCGGAAGGAACCGGTAGGGTGCGTCCGCGCGGTGAAGGTTGAAGGTGAGGAGGGGCTGGAGGATGTCGTGGCCGGCCCCCTCATAGGGCGGAGACACCCCGGCGCCGCCGCCAACCGTGACAATCCAGTCGGTCGCGTGGCTGGAAAGCGGCGTCAAAGGGATGGCAATGACCAATAACGAGGCGAGTCGACGGACAGACGCCCAAGCCGTGATTATCATGATGATTTGAAGGTCCGCCATTGCACAAGTCGTAAACGGTTCGATCACCACATTGGTTCCCTCCGCTCGGCATGGTGGGCGGCCCGCCGCGACCTTCGCCAATGTCGGGAGCCGGGCCATCAGCCATTGGCAATGAACGACCGACAACCGACAGATGACCGCGCATCCTGGCCGCGCGGCAAGAGCCGAAATCCTCCCGCTACGCCTTTGACGGCGCGGCTCCGTCGGCAGCGGCCAATCGCGTCTCGGCGGCCGCGACCATGGCCGAAAAGCCGGGGTCACCGCGCACGGGCTCGAGATCAGGGTCCTCTTTGGCCCAGTTCAGAAAGCCGTGCGCCGCCCTGGCGAAGAACGGTCCTAGCAAGGCGAGCGCGGCGTCGCGGTCTTTGAGATAGACGCTGACCGCGCAGGCCAGATTATAGCGCATGTTCAGGTTGTCCGGATCGATCAGCAGGGCCTGATCGATCCACGCCTTGGCTTGATCCGCCTCGCCAAGGGCCGCCAGGGCGTAGGCGCCATAGGCGATCGCCGCGCTGTTGTTCTGGTCCTGCGCCACGGCGGCCTGGACACGCGCAAGGGTCATCCGCGCGGCGCGACGGGCGCCATCTTCGTCACCGAGGGCGACGAGGCAGCTCGTCATGTTCGCGGCGGAGTCGAAATCGGCTTCCATCAGCGACGCGGCCGTCTCGAAGTACCGCGCCGCGTCCGGGAATCGCCGTCGCCGGTAGGTGAGGTAGCCGGCGCAGTGGTTCGCTTCGTAGGATTGCGGGTCCAGACGCAGGGCCAGCTCCATCTCCTCGAACGCCTCGTCGTAGCGATCCTGTTCGCCCAGATACATCGCCTTGACGGCATGGGCCTCGACCAGCCTCGCGTCGAGGGCCAGCGCCCGTTCCGCCGCGGCCATGCCGTCGTCGGGCCGGTCGTGCACGAAGTGCAACACGCGCTGCGCCATGGCCATCATCGCCCAGGCCCGCGCGTAAAGCGGGTCGATCTGTGTAGCCCGCAGGCACAGCCGGAGCATCGCTTCGGCCCGCCGGGGGCCGGCGTTGTTGCCGCCGACATAGTACTGCCTGGCCATCAGGTAGAGGTTGTAGGCCTCGGCGCTGGTGGTCCCCCGCTGTTCGATCGCCTGTTTTTCGGCCGGCAGGAGCTTGAGCTTCAGCGCCGCGACGATGGCGCGCGAGATCTCATCCTGCATGGCGAAGATATCGTTGAGATCGCGGTCCCAGCGGTCGGCCCAGATGTGGTTTCCGGCGGCGCCGTCGATGAGTTGGGCCGTGATGCGCACGCGGTTGTCGACCTTGCGGACGCTGCCTTCCAGGATGTGGCTGACTCGCAACTGTCGGGCGATCCGGCGCACATCGACATCCCTGTCCCTGAAGGTGAAGGCAGTCTGGCGCGCGACCACCGACAGGCTCGAGATATTGGAGAGGTCGGTAATGATGTCCTCGGTGATGCCGTCGCTGAAGTACGCCTGCTCCGCGTCGACACTCATGTTGGCGAACGGTAAGACGCAGATCGAGAGCCTATGAGGAGAGGCAGCCGGCGCGGGCGTCGCCTCTCCTGTCGCGGCGGAGGGGCCGCCAGTGAGTTCGGAGATGCTGGCCACCACCTTGCGCCAACCCGGTGCGCTGGGATCGCCTGTCCATCCGTCCATGTCGGCGCACTGGATCTGGCCGAACGGCATCGGCGGCATGGCGCCATCGACGCTGAGCTGGACAAGTGTCCCTGCCTCGAGCGCGGCATTGGCCTCCGCCCGCACCCAGTGTGACTTCACCGCTTCAGCCGACCAGACCGTGACGACTGCCCTGGCCGCCTTCAGCCGCTCTTCTATTACTTCCGAATAGGCCCGGTGCGCGGGCAGCTCATCGTCCCGCCACACACTATAGCCGAGCACCCGCAGCGCCTCGGCGATCTGCTTGGCGGCGGCCTCCGTCGAGCGGGCGTAGGAGATGAAGACTTCAGACATCGTCGCCCGCCAGGGCCAGGCCGGTGCGGAGCAACTCCCGGTCGTCGTCGACGGCCCGCTGCGCCAGCTTGTCGTCGCCGAGGGCCCGGTCCGCCTCCGAACGCGCCCACCGGGATCTCACAGCTTCCGCCGACCGGATGACGACAACCGCCTTGGCCAATCCCGGTTGTTTCTCGATCACCTGGGCGCGGGTGCGGTGCGAGGGAAGGTCATCGTCCCTCCACACGCTGTAGCCGCGCGCGCGCAGAGCCTCTGCGACCTGCTGGGCTTGCCTGGCGGTGGACCGCGCATAGGAGATGAAGACGTCGGACATCGGCGCGGGAACCGTATCGACCGCATTGCACGGCACGCAAGAGATACCGTTGCAACAGGTGTCAGCGCGTCAGGTCGTCAAGGCGGGGTTCCACCCCGAACTGTCATTGGCGTGGTCCGCTGCATGGCTGAAAACACTCGTCGCGGCGAAGGTCGGCTTTAGGAGCGCAGGCCAACGCGAAGAATCGACCCGTTGCGGAATCTCGCAATGTCCGTTTCGGGGCGCACCTCGGCGCCCACCTGTGCCAGGTTACCCCCCCCCCCCGCTTTCCCCGCCGAAAGGCGGGGCGCAGGTTTTTTTGTTTGTGTTTTCAATTGTGTTGCACCGTGCCTGGAAGCTGGAATTGATCGAGCGCTTCAACCCAACATGGCGGGATCTGATTGAGGATTTTAACGAACGAAAAAAGCCTGGGTCCCCGCTTTCGCGGGGAAGAGCGAAGGGGGGGAGCAATGGCAAAAATCCACCCTCCGCGGAAATTCAGATAGTTCGCTTTCTGGCATTCGGCCGTTGGGGCCGACAGGCGGGACGGGGCGCGGGTCCGCGTCGTCAACCGGGACGCGCTCACATCGCCTTGAGCAACTCCCGCATCCACTCCCATATGGCGGGGGTCGACGCGGCGAGCACGCCGGTCTTGTCGTCGTTCGAGCGGTAGGGCGAGCCGTCGTAGCGGGCGGCCTTGCCTCCGGCCTCGTTGAGGAAAAGCACGCCAGCGGCATGATCCCATGCGAAGGTGCGATTGAAGAACGCGATATCGTTCACGCCCAGGGCCAGCCGGGGATACTGTTCGGCGGCGCAGCGCGCGGTGTCGACGACGGAGCAGGCCGGCTCGAAAAGGTTTCGCGCCCTTTCCGCCATCGCCGGCTCGACGGTGGAGAGCGCCGTGGCGACGACGGGCTTCACCTGACCGCTGCCGAGCGACCGGACGCGCTCCTCGTCGACGAACGCGCCTTCGCCGCGAGCGGCGCGGCAACAGCGGCCGGTGAGCGGGTCGTAGATCCAGCCGGCGATCGTCTCGCCCGCCTCGGCCAACGCCACGATGACGCCAAACGGCGGACGACCCGCCGCGAAGTTGTTCGTGCCGTCGAGCGGATCGATGATCCAGCACAGCGCGTCACCCAGATTCCGCATCAGGGCGGGATCCGCATGCGCCGCTTCCTCTCCGACCACGGCCGCTTCGGGCAGCAGCGCTGAGAGCCCTTCGGCGAGAATGGCCTCGCTTTCGCGATCGGCGATGGTCACGACGTCGTCCGCGGATTTCTCGGTGACGTGATGGGCTTCGAGGCGCCGGTACCTGGGATTTATCGCGACGTCGGCGGCCCGGCGCATGATGGCGGTGACGGAGTCGGTCAGATTGTCGATCATGGGATATTCTTCGCCTGATCCTGGCGACCTTGTCGAGGCGCTGTCAGCGCTGACGCATGTGGGCGAATCGCCCCCCAAGCGGCCCTCCGGATGGTCCGCTCCTGGGCGACGACGCCAACGTCTATGTCCAGGCAGGAAACCAATTACCGCCCACAACCAAGGTGGACTTTTCTCGATGAAGGGCTGCGAGTTGCTAGGCCAATAAATCGACAAACCGTTCGGCGTCCTCGAGCAGTGTTTGCGCCGCGACTCCAAGCCGCGCGCGGCTGGATATCCCGTAGAGGAAGGTCGCCGTGAGCCGCGCTCGTTCTCCGGCCAGCTTGTCCGCGAGCCCGGAACGCCGAAAGAAGTCGGCCAGCACCGCCTCAACGGTCGCGAGCGCTTGCGCGATCGAATCGCGGGAGACCTGCGAAAGCGCCGCCTCCGACAAAGAAGCCGAGGCGAGAAGGCAACCGCGCGGTTCAGAGGCAGGCGTTGTGTAGAGCGCGATCGCGTCGGAAAACATTCTTAGGAGCGACGCGTGGGGGTGGGCGCTGTCTAGCAGCGCCGCCCCGATCGCGGCTTCCACCCACCCGCGATAGCGCTCGATGCATTTCAGATACAACGCCTGCTTATCGCCGAAGGCGCCGTACAGGCTCGGTCGGGAGATTCCCATCGCACCGGTGAGGTCGTCGAGCGACGCGTCGCTGTAGCCGCGGGACCAGAAGACCCGAGTGGCCGCGTCGAGGGCGCTGTCGACATCGAAACTGCGCGGGCGACCTGGAGCGCGGGCTGGATTCGTTTCCATACTGATCGATACAAAATCCTTGACGCCCATCGACGAGGCAAATATCGTACTGATCGGTAGATAGCCGATGGGGAAGAAAATCAAGTGAAAATGGATCTGTACTTCGCGCCGATGGCCTGCTCGCTGGCGTCGCGGATAGCCGCCTACGAGTCCGGAGCAGACATGCGATTTCACCGCGTTCAACTGGCGACCAAGACCGTCGAAGGCGGTGCCGACTATCTAAACATGTCGCCAAAAGGCCAGGTGCCGATGCTGCGCCTTAAGGGGGGAGGCAGCCTCACCGAGACCCCCGCCATCCTGCAGTTCATTGCAGACCAGCGCCCGGACCTTGGCCTGGCGCCGCCGCCGGGCGCGCTGGAGCGATACGAATTGCAGATGTGGCTCAACTACGTGGGAACCGAGCTGCACAAACAGATTCTGTGGACCACGTTCGCCCCCGACACGCCTGCGGAGGCGAAGGCCTATGTCAGGACCCTGATCCCGGTGCGGCTTGCTTTTGTCGAGTCCCACCTGACCGGCCGGGCGTATCTGCTCGGCGACCGGTTCACGGTGGCGGACGCATACCTCCTGTGGGTGTTCCTGTTGCTCCAACGCCTAGGGGTAGATTTCGGCGACTGGCCAAACACGGGGGCCTACGTGGCGCGGTGCATGGAACGCGACGCTGTCAGTCGCGCGGTCGGAGACGAGGCGGCGCTCTTCGGCGCCTAATGACTGAATCGCGGTCGTAGCGGGCTGATGCGCCGAGGTACGGAATCCAGTGGCAACCTGCACGGATTCAGGGAGTACCTGCGGGTTCCGGCCAATGAACTGACCTTCGGCGGCTTCCTCATGTACAATCACTACAGGCAGATTCCCGGCGCCGCCGCCGCTCTGGTCGGCCCGCTGTCGGAGGGCAAGCTGCGCAGCGAGGAAACCGCGGTTCATGGCTGCTTTGCCGACTGGGCTAAATGCGTCGACGAGCTGTATGAGTCGCAGGCGATCGGCTGAATGATCCTCGCCCTGGACGGCAATGGTCCGGCAGGGACTTCCGACCCGGAGGAAGCGAACGGCCTCGTCGTGCATTGCCGGCGGCGGTATTACGTCATCCGGATCATAAGTCCCTGGAGTCCAGAGTGATGTCATCAACCGACCTGTTCGCGCCGCTGACATTCGCGCGTGGTCCGGCGATGGAAAACCGCCTGATGCTGGCGCCGATGACCAGCGACCAGGCGACGCCGGACGGCCAGGTCACCGACGACGAATTGCGTTGGCTGGGTATGCGCGCGGAGGGTGGCTTCGGCTTCGTGATGACCTCGGCCTGCTATGTGCAGCCCTCGGGAAAGGCGGGGATGGGCCAGTTCGGCATCTTCTCCGACGATCACATCGAGGGCTACGTCGAGCTCTGCCGGGTGATCAAGGCGCGGGGGCGGGTTGCGGCGTTGCAGTTGCATCATGCGGGTTACCGGGCGCCCAAACGCTGTGTGCCGCAGGCGGTGGGGCCGTCCGATGACGCCGAGTCGGGCGCGCGGGGGCTGTCGACCGCGGAAGTCGAACAGCTGATACGGGATTTCATCGCCGGTGCGGTGCGGGCGGAGAAGGCCGGCTTCGACGGGGTCGAGCTGCACGGCGCGCACGGCTATATCCTCACGCAATTCCTCTCGCTGATCGATAACCGTCGCACGGACCGCTACGGCGGTACGCTGGAAAACCGCTCCCGCGTGATCCTTGAGATCATTGATGGAATCCGCGAGGCGTGCCGGCCGGATTTCCAGCTTGGCCTGCGCCTGTCGCCTGAGCGCTACGGGCTAAGCACGGCGGAGATGCGGGCCTTTGCCGCGGAGGTGATGACCTCCGGCAAGATCGACTACCTGGACATGTCGATGTGGGATGCCCGGAAGGAACCAGAGGAAGAGGCTTTCAAAGGCCGCGGCCTGGCGTCCTGGTTCGCCGACCTTCCGCGCGGCGCGACCCGCCTGGGCGTGGCCGGCAAGATCATGACGCCCGCGGTCGCCACGGAGATGCTCGCGACCGGCGTGGACTTTGTCCTGATCGGCAGGGCCGCGATCCTGCATCATGATTTCCCACGACGCGTGCTGGGCAACCCGGATTTTGAACCGGTCGCTTTGCCGGTGACGGCGGAATATCTGGCGGGCGAGGGGCTTGGCCGTCGGTTTCTGCGTTACATGGGGACGTGGGACAATTTCGTCGTCAAGCAACCGGCGCCGATCTCCTGAGGTGCGCGACAACAATTCTCGAAGAGGCAAATCAATGAAGGCGCTGTCGAGCAAGGCCGCGGGCGGCCCTTAAACCCTGGTTCTCGAGGACCGCTACCAGTTCCGGCCCGCGCGTCCCCTCGCGCCCGGAGGCGAGGTCTCCGGTGTGATCAAGGAGGTCGGCGAGGGCGTGACGCAACGGGGCCGTCGGCGACCGCGTGCTGGCCAGTTTCAGCTCCGGCGGCATGATCGAGGAGGTGGCGGTCGAGGCGAGCCGGGCGGTCAAAATCCCGGATTCGATGCCCTTTGACGAGGCATCCGCCTTTCTGATGACCTATGGCGCCTCGCTGTATGCGCTGCAGGATCGCGGCCATCTGCAACCGGGCGAGACCCTGCGCGTTCTCGGCGTGGCCGGCGGTGTCGGCCTCGCGGCGGTCGAACTTGGCAAGGCGATGGGGGCGAGAGTGATCGCCGCCGAATCGTCCCGGGAAAAGTCGATCTGGCCATTTCGCGCGGCGCGGATAGAGGGGTGGTTTATCCGACGGGCCCGTTCGACCGCGAAGGGCGGAAGGCCCTGGCTGATCTCTTCAAGCAGGCCCGCGGTCCTGAGGGCGCCAACGTGATCTATGATGGCGTCGGCGGTGACTATGCGGAGGCCTCATTGCGCGCGATCGCCTGGGAAGGCCGTTTTCTTGTGGTCGGCTTCCCCTCGGGCATCCCGAAGCTTCCCCTGAACCTCACGCTGCCGAAGAGCTGCCAGGTCGTCGGAGTATTCCTCGACGGAGGCATTGCCCGCGACCCCGCCCCCAATCAACGCAATACCAAGGAACTGCTTGAGTTGTATCAAAGTGGTAAAGTCCGGCCCTACATCTCTGAAATTTTCCCCCTCGCGCGTGGAGCCGAGGCGATTGCTCATCTCGCCAGCCGAAAGGCGCTGGGCAAGGTCGTGGTGACAATGGACTAGCAATGCCGGGTCCGGCCCATGACCGGTAGGCCCGGAAATAACCGCAAATTTGTCTGGGCGTCCTATGCCGGCGAGCCACCGCGCGCCCGATTGTCGAGCGCCGAGACGTAGCGATCAGCGGTTGCCCTGCCGCGAAAGTCCTGGGCTTTTTCGCGGGCGCGACGTCGCAGGCCTTCGAAATCATTGAGGATATCACTGAGTATCCGGCCGAGCTCCTCCGGATCGCGATAAGTGAAGAGGACGCCCTGTTCCGCTTCGTCCTCGGCGGCTATCTCGGCGCGGGCAACAATGATCGATCCCCGCGAGAATCCCTCAATGAGGATTCCAGAGCCCTGCAAATTGTAGGTTGCCGGGTCGTAGGGAAGCAACAGTACGTCCGAGCGGGCAAGTTGCTCTTCGTAATCCTCGGGAGATAGGACGCCTTCGACGATCTCGACAAATGCATGTTCCCGGATGCGGGCGATAGCCTGATCATGCCGAACCGGGTCTCCCCGGAAGGGACGCCAGTCCTGGACCACGACTTTCAGTCCGCCTCTCAACCATTGATTTGACCCTATGACGTCCAGCAGATCGGGAAGATCGAGAAAGCCTTTCGTGGGGCGACCTTCACCAAGATACGCCAGGGTCGGCCGCTTTCTGGCTACATCCTCTGAAGGAGGGTGGTCCTGGGTCGGCGGCGCGAGGAATGGCGCTGCGGGAATCTCCTCGCCGAGCCATTCGGAGAGCCAACGACCCAGGCGGCGCGTCTCGCTCCAGAAGAACAGCGATCGTTCCCAGTGCGTCGAGCTGCGCAGGCGCATCACGGCGCCATGCGCTTCGGCTCCCGCAAGACGCCCCGGCATAAAGCGGGGACTGGTCTGGAAATTGACGTGAATTGCCGATCGGACGTCGGGCGATGCGTCGAGCACATCGGCAATGGCTCTCAGTTGATGGGCGTCGACGCTGTGCACCAGGAAGTGCGTCCCGTCGTCGTCGAGTTCGCCAAGCAGTGCGCGCCAGCCGCCGGCCAGCTCCTCAGAAAGGTCCACCACCCCGACATCGGGCCCATCAAGGTCGAAGAAGCACCGTGGAAAACAACGCCGTACGGCCACGGTACGCGGCGCGATCTCTTCGCTCAGGCGTGCATGACAGGCCCATACGACGTCGACCCCCAGCGCTGCCGCGCCCTCGGTGAGCCTGTTTGCGTAGCCCAGATAGTGGCCGGCCGCGGCGCCAAGACAAGGATCGACGATCACTAGACGGCGGATAGGGGGCCTGCCTGCCAGTCTGGCCGGATCGCGACTGGACGGAAGTGGAACGGGCGGTCGCATGAACAGCGTCGTCGCCCGACCGCCAGGGGTGAACTGGCGGGTCACGCTGAAGCCGGCTTCTGAGAGTCGGGCCACGTGTTTTTCCGTGGGCGCGAACTGCAGCATGATAGCCGCGGCCTCGCGCAGCCATCGACCGGCTTTCAATGCTACCCCCTCTAAGGTTGCCGGGTCGACAAATCGTACAACCAGCGCATGGACGCCCGGCCTTAGATCCACCGCTGCGGAGGTCGATCCTTCTGGCAGCGAAAATTCGAGGGCGCCTGTTCGGGGGTCCGCCGGCCTTACAAGCAGATTCAGTGTCCTGTCCGCACCGAATACATGGGGGAGTTGGTTCCTCGCCGGCGTTGTGCTCAGCGTCAGCAACAGGGGGGGAAGGCCAGATGGCGCTGCCGCCTTTGCGAGGCAGGTGACCAGATCATCTGGCGCCGGGGGGCGCGGCGGCGTCTCCGGGGAAGGGCTCGGAGCGTTCCGCGTGTCGATCAACGATCGAAGATCCGGTGGGCTCGCCAGAACAACTGGTTACCCTGGCTGATTTCGATCTTCAGGTCGGAAAGGGACACGCGTGCGTTATCGAGACCGTGAAAGGTGAACGCAAGTCGAACATAGGGTACGGGCGCAGGGATCGTCTGAATTATCCGGTGTGCCGATGTCTTGCCGAAACCGACGCCGGAGAGCTTCTCCGCCCCGATAATTCTGCCGCCCGGCTCGCGAATCGTCAGGGCGAGTCCCGCATTTTTTGCACATTGCATGGCGAACGTCAGCGTTAGCGTATGTCGCTCCTCGAGCGGTTCGCCGACAATCCACAGCGATCGTCTGAATCCGGCCTTGTTCAGATCTCCTTGCACCACCAATTTCCCGTCCACGAGGGAAGTGTCGCCCCTAACGAACACGCGACCAAGTCCCACCGGCCCCCGGCGATGCTCAATAGAGTCCGTGGTCGGTCCATGCACAATGGCGACGCCAGGAAATCGTTTGACGATATCTTCTTTGGTCCAAAGATATTCGCCCGCCTGTTCGGCTGCTCCGCCGATATTGACGATGAAGCCCGAAAGCCGGAATCGATGCAGGACGTCGCGGGCCAGTACCCAGTCGTAGCTGCTGGCATCTTCCATTTCGACACGATTGAGCCAGGTCTCCCAACCGCAATCATAGGCGAGATCGGGCATTGAGCCCGCCGCGTATTGGTTCAGCCATGGCCAGAAGCGGTTGTCGATGAAGTCCCAGAACCGCTGGTCGCCGATCTGATAAAGGGCGTTGCCGTTGATGTGCCGCGCGATCGACCAGTGGAGCGGCGAGACGCCGCAATAGGGCGAACCGACGATCCAGGCGTCCTGGTTCAACGCACATACCCGCTGGAGCCGCTTTATCCAGTTGGCCGCGATCGGCTGGCAGTCGGTCTCCATCAGAAAGACGAAGCGGGCCTCCCCGCGAAGCGATCGCATGGTCTCATAAAACAACCAGTTGGGACCGGCCTTGCGCCCTAATGGCGCGGCGCCGACTTCACCGTCGCGGAGATAGACGTCCTTCTCTGGCGGCAGACTGCAGAACCTGACGTCGACCGACTCGAACGCGTTGTTGACGACGTCATTTTCATTGAATGCATTGATAAGCGCGCTGGACAGGGTGTCGTCCGGCTCGCAATTGAACGAATAGACGAGTGTCGGGCGCGTCTCGCCAGATTGCGGAGCATCGGTAAGCGGTGGTGCGTGCTCACCCCAGTAGGCGAGGTTGGCCAGTGCCGCCGGCAGTTCCCTGGCGGTCAGCGGACAAACGACGGCGGAAAGCGTTGCGGGCCCATCGATCGAGCGTCGCCTTCCGCGACCAGTCCGCTCGGCGGACGCAAGGTTGCTCTGCTCAAACGGAGGCTCGGCGGCGGACGTGGACGGACGACGATTCAAATGGTCCCCGCGGGTGGAATGCGGCGCTCGTTGTGATCGGCGAGATCACCAAAGGCAAGACCCCGCAATGTGACGGTAGCCCGGCCGGCTTCGTGCGTATGTCTTTTCATAAGGAATACCGCTTCGGCGATATTGCCTTCATCCGACATCGGGCGGGAGAGCGTCCGCATGCTGGAGTCCTCGGGCGCCGCGGCCAGAATTGATTGCGCGAGGAACTCGCCGCCAGGGCGCCATTCACGCAATACGAGGAATGCCGCCTGGACATTTTCCAAGGCGCTCAGGCTGACGGTCGTGCTGAGAGTGACCACCGCGTCTTTTGGCGCCGGCAGATAGGGGCCGAGGCCAATACCCGCGTAGTCTCCGTTGATGTCGGCGGCGAAGTGCAGTTCTAGTGTGATCCACGGCAGTCCGCGAAATCCGATATCGAGAATGCGAATACTATCGAGATGTTCCACACGCCAACCCGGCGGCAAAAGCCCCGCCTCCCCGACGCGACCGATACGAGCGTGACGAAGTGGCAGATATGGCGTGGCGCCGACGACGTCCAATGACCATCTCCCTCAATGCAGGTACAGCCCACCCCTACGGTGCGATTCATATATCCCAAAGCAGTTTGGTAACGCTCGGCCGTTACACGGCCCGCCTCCAGCCTCGTGGGG
>JANXTX010000298.1 GCA_025352165.1 Caulobacteraceae bacterium
CGTCCTAAGGCACATGGCGCTCAACATTCTCAACGCCAACAAATCCAAAATCTCAGCCCGACGGAAAATCAAACGCGCTGGGTGGAACAACAATTTTCTCGCCAACCTCATCGCTCAGTTTTGATATGCGATTGCCCTGCGACAGACTCCGAGGGGGGTTGGCGATTTGCGGGCGCACGCCTATGAATCCTCGTTGGTCGAACCGGTCGCCACGCACCGGGGCGCCACACCTTTCGGTCGGGGTAATCTCCGGGGATAACGCCATGGCGGTTTGCACCGAATTGTTGATCGGCACGCGCAAGGGCGCCTGGGTGTATCGGGACGATGGCGCGCGCGGCGGCTGGACGGTCGACGGGCCGATGTTTCTGGGCGAAATCGTCAATCACTTCGTGGCCGACCCGCGTGATGCGCGGGTGCGCCTGATCGCGGCCAAGACCGGCCATCTGGGGCCGACCATCTTTCGCTCGATCGACGGGGGGGCCAGTTGGATCGAAGCCCGTCGGCCGCCGGCCTTCGCAAAGGCGGCGAATCCGGATCAGGCGCGGGCTGTCAGCCATACCTTCTGGCTTGAGCCTGGGCATGCGGATGAGCCGGGCGTCTGGTGGGCCGGCACATCCCCACCCGGGCTGTTCGTCAGCAACGACAACGGCGAGACCTGGGACGGTGTCGCCGGCTTCAATAATCATCCGATGTACTGGCGCTGGGCGCCGCCCGACGGCGGCACGCCCGATGGCGCTCTGCTCAACCAAATCGTTGTCGACCCGCGCGACCCGGCCCACATGTATCTGGCGACCTCGACCGGCGGCGTGTTTGAAAGCCTTGACCGCGCCGCCACCTGGGCGCCGTTGAACCGGGGCGTGGAGGTCTCGTTCCTGCCCGATCCCTTTCCGGAATTCGGCCAGGACGCCCATTTCATCGCCCTGGCGCCGACCAGGCCCGACCGGATCTGGCAACAAAACCACTGCGGCATCTATCGCGTCGATCGGCCGTCGGACCAATGGCGCCGGATCGGCAAGGAAATGCCGCAGGCGATCGGAGACGTCGGCTTCACCATTGTGCCGCATCCGCGCGACGCAGACACCGCCTGGGTGTTTCCCATGGACGGCACAACCGTCTGGCCGCGCGTCAGTCCGGGTGGCCGGCCCGCCGTCTATGTCACCGTCGACGCCGGCGCCAGCTGGCGGCGCCAGGATAGCGGATTTCCCAGCGATCAGGGCTGGTTCACGGTAAAGCGCCAGGCGTTCTGCGCCGACCGGGGCGCCCCGCTTGGGCTCTACCTCGGCACCACTGGCGGGGAGTTGTGGATGAGCGATAGTGAGGGCGAGGCCTGGAGGCCGATCGCCGCCCACCTGCCGGAAATCTACTCGGTGACCGTCGCGCAGGGGATGGACTAGCTCAGCGCCGTGGTCCGTGTGTTTCTCCCCTCGCAGTTGCATTCCTATTGCGGCTTGCAGACCCGCCCCGAGGTAGTGGGCGCGACCATCGGCGAGGCGCTCAATGAGCTCGACCGTCTGTTTCCGGGCCTAAAATTCCGCGTCATCGACGAGCAGGACCGGGTGCGGCCGCATATGCGCCTGTTCGTCGGCGGCGATGCCGCTCGCGACCTGACCACCCCCCTGCGGGATGGCGATGAGCTGCTGATCTTCGGAGCGCTCAGCGGCGGCTAGGGCGGAGCCGCCTGTGTTCACTCGACCCGCCGGGTCGCTCGTGGCCTTGCAACTTTCGCACGGCTGGCCAACAACCTCGCCAAACACCCATCACACCTGAGGAAGCACCCCATGAGCAAACCGAAACTCTATGGCATCTCCAGCTCGCGAGCGTTGCGGGCAATCTGGGGCATTGAGGAAACCGGGATCGATTATGAGCAGGTCCCGACCACCTACGGGGCGGATTCCAAGGCCGCCGACTATCTGGCGGTCAATCCGAACGGGCGTATCCCGGCCCTGGTCGACGGTGACCTGACGCTGTTCGAATCCATGGCGATCAATCTCTATCTCGCTAAGAAGTATGCCAGCGCGCTGTATCCCTCCGACGCTGCCGATGAAGCGCGGGCCTGGCAGTGGAGCGTCTGGGCGATCAGCGAGATCGAGCCGCTGCAGATGCAGGTGGTGGTCCAGAAGTTCTTTACGCCGGAAGAAAAGCGCAACCCGAAAGTCACCGAAGGCGCCATCGCCGGCTTGCAGCGACCGCTTAAGGTGCTGGACGCGGCGCTGGTCGGGCGGGACTGGCTGATCGGCGATGAGTTCTCGGTCGCCGACCTGAATGTGGCGGCGGTGATGCTGCTGATGAAGATGGTCGGCATCGACTATTCCGAACACGCCAACGTGCAGCGCTGGGCCGACGCCTGTTACGCGCGTCCGGCCCTTGCGCGGGCGCAGGCGAAGGACTGACCGGGTAGTCTTTCAGGCGTCGCGGTCGGCCCAGAGTTCGACAGTGTTGCCGCTTGGATCCAACAGCCAGAGCTGGTGGGTGGTCGGGCCGTCGGGCGCCTCGACGTAGGGGACGCCCCGTTCGTCGAGAGATTGTCTGGCGGCGGCGAAGTCTTCCACCTCCAATGCCAGATGGGCGCCGAATGGATTGATGTGGCCCTGCCCGCCTTCGGACTTCATCATGTGGATCTGGTTGTCACCAACCTGGATCCACATGCCGCCGGTGGCGATCGGGGTTTCCGTGCGGGACTGCAGGATGGCGCGGAACTCGTTCATCTCCGCCGGGGTCATGGTCCCCATCTCCGGCGCAACCCTGGGAAGACCGAGCAGCCCTGAATAGAAGGCCGCTGTTGCTTCGACATCGTCGATGCGCACCGCGACGTGGTCCATTCGCTTCACCTTGATCATAGCTATCCTCCCTGCGGCGGCACGGTTTGGGATCAACGCAACCGCGTCAGCGCGCGCAAGTCAACGTCGATGTCCAAATGTGAAAGGTTGTTACGCGGCCGTCCCCGGGCGTAGTCTCGCATTGGACGCTCGGGAGAGGCGCGAATGCTGGGTGGCGAGACGGGACGAATGACGCTGCGGCGGATGCCGTTTGCGTATGGCGAGCGCCGGAGCCTGGACTGGCATGAGGGCGCGCGGGAGTTCTCGCAGATCGTCAACGCGGCGTCGCTGGCGATGCCCTATCTGGAGCCCTACCTGATCGCCACCATGCGCAAGGCGAGGCCGGCGATCAGCGATCCCACCCTGGCGGCGGAGCTCGACCTCTATTGCGGGCAGGAAGCGGCGCACTATCGCCAGCATCGCCTGTACAACGACACGCTGAAGGAACTTGGCGGCGAGACGATCGAAGCGATCGAGGCGACGCTGGCGACGGACTACGCGCGGCTGGGTGAGAAGAAATCGCTGAAATTCAACCTGGCCTATGCCGAGGGGTTCGAGTCGATGGCGCTGGCCATCGGTCACATGCTGGTCGAGGACCGCGAGTACTTTTTCGCGGGAAGCGACAGCGCGGCGGCCTCGCTGGTGCTGTGGCATTTCGTCGAGGAGATCGAGCACAAGCGCGTCGCCTTCGATGTGTTCGAGCATCTGGTCGGCGGTTATTTCTGGCGGGTCTGGGGGCTGCTGTATGCGACCGGCCACATCTTCTGGCGGACACGCGGCGGCTATCAGGCGCTGCTGAAACGGCAAGGCCTGTGGCGCAACTGGGGCTCCCGCTTGAAGCTGGCAGGCTTGCTGGCTCATATCTTCGCTAGCCTGACCCCGAAGATGCTGCGGATCCTGCATCCCCGCTATCACCCTATGAAGATCGCGGACCCTGACTGGGCGCTGGCCTGGGCGCGGCTTCATGCGAGCGACGCCTTGGGCGCGGCGCGTCTCGACACCGGGCGGCTCGGCGCGGCCGCCCCGATCCCCTGCCCCATCTGAGGAGCGCCATGGACGAGATGCCGAAGAGAATGCGCGCCATGTTGATGCTGAACGGCGTCGGCCTGCTGGCGCTGGCGGTGGCGATCGGCTGGGTGTGGTTCTTCGCGCTGCTGCGCCACATCGTGCTCTGGCCGATGCCATTCAATTTACCGGTGTCGATCCCGGATGACGGGAGAGCCTGGCGCATGGCGCACATGGAGGGGATCACGCAGGGGCTGGTGCTGATGGCGCTTGGCTTCGCTGGCGGCTTCATGCGGCTGGGCCGGCGGCAGTACCTCTGGCTGTTCTGGTCGGCCCTGGTCACCGGCTGGCTGTTCACCGTGCCGACGATCTTCAACGCGGCCTTCGGAACCCGCGGCCTCGCGTTCGGCGGCGGGCCGTTCAAGGCAGGGCTGGCCAACGACATCATCTATCTGTGCGGCTGGCCGCCGGTGATCGGCGTGCACATCATGCTGGGGCTGAGCCTGTGGGGCCTCTGGCGGTTCGTGCGGACGGTCGGAGACGGGTAGATTCTTCCAAGCTCTCGCGGGAACTGAACGGCCCAAAGGCGTGGGCGAGACGCCCACGGTCCAATAGCGCCGGCCGTTCGATCGGACCGGGGCCGTCCCGGCCCCGACATGCCCGGTGAGAATGCGGAATCAGTCACCCTCCACCGCGTCCCACCGCAGGTTGCCGGCGTAGCGCCAGGCCATGCGGCCGGCGGCGTCGATGGCGAAGAGGTGTAGCCAGCGATTGTCGAAGAGGGCGCGGACGCCTTCGTGGCGGCGGAGTATGTCGCTCATCGCTTCGCGGGGCGCCTCGATGCAGACGGTCAGACGCAGCGGCTCATGAACGTACTTTTCGCCATCGTGTACGGACTGCCAGGGCAGGCCGGCGCGCAGAACGCCGCCATTGCCTTCGAGGACGCCGATGCCGCCGGCGACATTGTGCAGCAGCTTATTGCCGCCGCCGAAGGCCTTGGGCGCCACGGTCGAGCCGTAGTACTGCAGGCTGATCCAGCTGGCGACGACCACGGGGGCGGTCATGATTAGCTCGAGCACGCGGAATCCCTCGTCCCGCGACCAGACGTAGTCATGCAGGAAAGCGCGGCCCTCGAGCGATTTGCCGACGGTGCGATGACGCGGCGCGGCGATGAAGGCCTTGCAGCCCGCAAGCGCCCACTCTGGACGCACCTGCGACCAGTCGCGGCTGCGCCTGGCGATGGCGCGCTCGCCGAACGCATTCGGCAGACGGACGGCCCGCTCGCCGCGGGCGATAGCGCCCGCCGCCGCCAGCCAGGTCGTCGCCCGCTCGAGTTCGCCATTGTGCGACGCCAAGGGATGATCGCGATCATAGAGGGTGACGTGGTCGGTGGTGGTGTCGTGCAGCGCGCCAACGAACAGCGTGTCGGCCGGGATTTCAATGCCACGCGATACAAGCCCGGCCCGGACCTCGGCGGCGTTCAACAGGCCAGCCAGCAGTCGCGCGTTGACCTCCCCGGAATAGCCGCCGCATGCGCCGCAATGCAGGGCGCTGGCGTGGGGATTGTTGACGACGTTGGCCCCATGCCCGGCCAGCAGCACGAGCCGCGCGAACCCCTCGGTCAGCGACATCCCCCGCAGGACAGTTTCAGCGGCATTGATTGCGGCCGCCATGTCGAGCGCGGGATCAAAACGCGGGGGCGGGTCATTCGGTACTGGCGCGCTCTCGAGACCCAGCGCGTCGCGCAGCAGTCTCGCGGCATACAGCGGGCCGCTCGCCTCGACGAAGGCGAACGATGAGACAGCCGCGAGCTTGAAGCGACCCCAGGCCCGCTTCGCCCGCGCCTTGAACCGCGCCGACTGGTCGGCCGAGGCGGTGTTCGGCCCACCGGAGCATGTGCTGACGCCGGGATTGAGCAGGACCGGCAACCGCAGCTCCGCCACATCCGACGCGAAGCGGTGGTGCGACGCAGCGAGACCAAAGAAACCGGCGAAGCCAAGCGTTATCACCCCCGGGTCGATCGATTCCAGAGCGCGGCGGAACACCTCGGACCGGACGTCGATGCAGAAGGCGGCCTGGACGGCTGGCCTTTCGTCGCTGGTGGCGCGCGCCGTCGATACCAGGGTTTCGGCCAGTTCCCGCTGGGCGGCGCGCTCCGCCGCCTCCTGGAGGATGGCGTCGATGGTATTGTCGATCGTCGGCTGTAGATCGGCCTCGTGAGCGGCCCGGGCGGTCTGCCAACCGGCCTCAATCTGGTGGCTATAACGCTCCAGCAAGGCCTCCTCCCACAGCAGCCGGATGGCGAGGAAGTCGGTGATCGTGGCGTCGGATTCCCCCGACAGTTCAGCCTGCCAAAGCCTGTAGCGCGCAAATTGCGCCCAGCCGCCGAGGGTCATCAGCAGCTGATGGAAATAGACCTCCAGCGTCTCCGGCCGCAATCCCAGTCGATCGGCCGAGCGCGCCAGCGCCCCCATGGCGGTTTCCGGGGCCTCGGAAACAAACACCGCAAATCCCGCCAGTCCGGCAATTTCCGGGGTCAGGTCGTGGGTCGCGATGGCGCGCCAGGCGGCGTAGGCGCCCCGGCCCCGCGGAGCAGCCCAGAGCGCCTGACCTTCATCGAAATACCCTGACGCCCACGCGCCAAACCGCTCGGCGATCAGCCCTGGCCAGTCGATACCCGAGGCCGTGGCGGTCAGATCCGCGATTGTCGGAATAGCCGAAGCTGGCGGTGACGGTACATGCGCGGCAGCCTTGAGATCAGCCAGGCAAGCGGGGCGCGGATCATGCGGCGCGGCCGCCAGCGCTTCGCTCAGATCCCGGTCGGCGATCGCGCCAGACCTGATCTTCGCCCGATACCAGTCGCGCGGCATGGTGACCGGCACACCCGCAACCCGGGCCAGACGGGCGCCAACCCGGGCAAGTTGCTCGCCGGTCTGACCAAGGAAGGGATTGACCGCGACGCTTGACGCCAACGGCCAGGCCGGCGGGATTGCCCGGGCGGCCTTGTCGGCGGCGGCCGGAAGATCGATGAAATCGGCTGCGGGCGCGATGGTGGCATCGAACATGTTGGGCACTCCGGACAATCAGGCTGCGTCGCGAACCGACCAGCCGCCGAGCAGCCGATCGAAAACCGCGTTGGCGTAGAAGCCGTTCGAGAGATGCACCCGCAGCCCAGCGGCGGCGGGGTGGTAGGCCCACAGGGGGAACATCGCCTGGACGATGGCGACGAGGCCGAAGCTGACCACAGCAAGGACGATCAGCGCCCATTCGAGCGGACCGGGCGCCGGCGCGGCCGGCAACACGCCGCTGGTCAGCCAGGAGGCGAACACCTGCAGCGCAAAATAGCCGACGGAGGTGGCGACCGCGTAGCCGGCGGTCCAGCGGGTCAGCGCCGTGGGCGCTGCGTCCGCGAAGCCTTGCGCCAGCAGATAGGCGACGCCGAAAATCAGGATCGCTCCAAGCGCGATGGCCTGCGGGGACTTGTGCTGGAAGCCGAACGCGAAGCCGACGGCGACATAAAGCGCAAGGGCCGCAAGGAAGGCGCGGGCGACGGCGCCGGCCTTGGGAACGGCGACCGGACCGGGGCGACGGATAGCCGCGACCCGCTCGACCGCGCCGCCGGAGGCCAGGAACGCGTGAGCCTTGTAGAGGGAGTGGGCCACGATATGCAGCAGCGCCATCGGGAACAGCGCCAGGCCGCACTCCAGGATCATGAAGCCCATCTGCGCCACGGTCGACCAGGCGAGCGAGGTCTTCACCGCCGGCTGCGTCAGCATCACCAGCCCGCCGAAGATGGCCGTGAAGCCGCCGGCCATGATTAGGAATGCAAGCACTCCCGGCGCCAGCAGCATGACTTCGGCGAAACGGATCAGCAGAAAACCACCGGCGTTGATGACGCCCGCGTGCAGCAGCGCCGAGACCGGCGTCGGCGCCTCCATCACCTCGGTGAGCCAACCGTGGGTCGGGAACTGCGCAGACTTCAGCAGGGCGGCGAGTGCAAGCAGGCTGGCCGCCCAAAGCGCGAGGCCGTCACCCGCGCCGGCGCGGGCGGCGTTAAGGATCGTAGCGAAGTCGGCCGTACGGTACTGGACGATCAGGATCACGACCGCGCCAATCAGCGCGACATCACCGATCCGCGCGGTGACGAATTTCTTGCGCGCGGCACGCCTGGCGGCAACGCGGGCCGGATAGAACAGCAGCAGTCGATGCAGAAAGAGGCTAGTGGAGATCCAGGCGACAACCAGCTGGACCAGGTTTCCGGCCAGCACCAGCATGAGGACTGATGCCAGAGTCAGGCACAGCCAACCCATGAACGCGCCCTGCCGCGCCTCGCCATCCAGATAGGTCACGGCATAGCGAACGACGACCCAGCCGATGAACGAGACCAGCAGCAGCATGGTATTGCTGACCGCATCCAGCCGCACCGAAAGGCCCACGCCCGAGCCGCCGATCAGCGGACTCGTACCGGCGCCGTGGCCGACGAGTACGACGGTGGAGATTACCGCAACGGCGATAGCCGCGATCGCCGCGGCCTCGATGAGCTTGAGGGTCGGCCCCGGCCTGCGCCCCGGCTTGAGAAAACCCGCGATGGCGGCGATCGACAGGAACGCGGGCGCGACTAGCGGCAACTGGTGGATCAACACGGGTTCGTCCTCGGCGGGGAATTTCGAGGAAGGGGTAGCCCCGGTTGAACACTAATAAAAATTCATTGTTATCGCGTAATGGTTCTATTTTATCGAACAATCGTTGTGGGATGGCAGGAAGGAATTTTACGCAGATGACGCGGATTTTCAGAGGATGAGAGAAGGCGCCCTGGTCCAAGTCGCAATAGCTCGGCGCTAGGCTGCTTCGCCGAGTAGTTCCCGCATCAGGGGGTTGGGGAAACGGCGGGCGGCGAGGATGGCGTAGAAGGACTCGTGGAGGTCGGGGATGCGGCAGTATTCGACCAGCACGCCGGACTTCAGTTCGTCACGCACGACTACCGGCGAGGTCAGCGTCAGGCCGTCGCTTTCGCGGGCGAGCAGACGCAGCATGGCCATGTCGTCGACTTCGGCCACGACAACAGGACGGATGCCCGCCAGGCTCATGATCCGATCGAAGGCGGCGCGGATATCACTGTCGAGGCTGGGCAGCAGAACGCGCTCGCCGGCGAGGTCGGCGGGGAACTGGAACTTTTCGTGGCCGGACCGTGGACGGCCGACAAGGCTGACCGGCTGCTGGTCGAGCCGGTGACTGTGCAGCGCGCTCTGGTCGTCGCGGCGGATGTCGCTGTTGGTCAGCACCACGTCCAGGACATGCGCCTCCAGTTGGGCCAGCAGGTCGCGCAGGCTGCCCGAACGCACCACCAGTTCCACGTCGGCGCGACCCATCAGTGGACGGAGGAACTGCAACTGAAAGTTCCGTGACAGGGTGGTCAGCGCGCCGACGCGCAAAACCGCCCGGCGCGGCGCCGCCTCGCCGCTGAGCATGCCGACCAGCTGATCACCGGCCTGGAAGATCGCGTGGGCGTGGTCGAGCGCGATGCGGCCGGCCTCGGTCAGCAGCAGGCGCCTGCCTCGCCGCTCGAACAGTTCATGGCCGAGTTGGGCCTCAAGCGCCTTCAACTGCACGGACAGCGCCGACTGAGACAGGTTGAGCTGTTCGGCCGCCCTCGTCAGGCTGTCGGCCTGAGCGATCGCCCGGAACAGGCGCAGGTGATGATAGTTCAGCGTCGCCACGCGTTCGTTCTAGTAAACAGAACGTATTCCCGCAAACATTGAATTATCCTTGATCGAAAGTGTCACCTAGGAGCGCCCTGCACCCGCACCAAGGAGCCGACACGATGAACGCAACGACCCTCGCCGGCGCCTCGATCTCCCCGCCGCGCAAGCCGCTCGCCCCGTCCCTGGCCGCGCTGGAGGCGGAATCGATCTTCATTATCCGCGAGGCCTATGCGGAGGCCGAGAACCCGGTGATGCTATTCTCCGGCGGGAAGGATTCCACGGTGATGGCGCATCTGGCGGTGCGCGCCTTCTACCCCTCGCCCCCGCCGATGCCGCTGCTACACATCGACTCCACCTGGGAATTCGACGAGACGATCGCGTTTCGCGACAACTTCGCCGCCGACGCCGGGTTCGACCTGAAAGTCTTTGCCAACGAGGAGGGCCGCGCCCAGGGCATCAGTCCGTTCGTACACGGATCGGCCCTCTATACCGAGATCATGCGCACCAACGCGCTAAAGGATGCACTGACCACCGGCGGCTATGATGTGATCTTCGGCGGCGCCCGACGCGACGAGGAAAAGGTGCGGGCAAAAGAGCGGGTGTTTTCCGTGCGCGGCGCCGGCCACGCCTGGGACCCGCGCGCTCAACGGCCGGAACTTTGGAAACTCTACAACACGAAACTCAGCAAGGGTCAGTCTATGCGGGTGTTCCCGCTGTCGAACTGGACCGAGAACGACATCTGGTCGTACGTCGCCGCGCGCGAGATCGAGCTGGCCCCGCTGTATTTCGCCATGAATCGCCCGGTGGTCGAGCGCGACGGCGCCCTGCTGGTGGTCAACGACGACCGCTTCCCTTTCGAGCCCGGCGAGACGACGCACCTGCGCAAGGTGCGCTTCCGCACCGTCGGCTGCTGGCCGGTGACCGCGACAATGGAGTCGGATGCCGACACCCTCTCACGCATCGTCATGGAAACCCTGACCGCCGCGGCCTCCGAGCGCCAGGGCCGCCTGATCGACACCGACGACGGCGGCTCGCTGGAGAAGAAGAAGCGCGAGGGGTATTTCTGACGCGGCCCAGCCTACAGCGGATACAATCCGGGAGATGTCCGAAAAGCTGCCATTCCCAAGTTCTCACTTGGGTGGTGAGCGGTCATTTCTCACCGTCGTGATGCGGCGGGTGACGCCACCTGAAGCCGTTTGCGCACCCACCATTCCGTGCAAGTATCGGCCTTCGACACACAGACTCTTTAAGGAAGCCACTGTGACTGTGCGCCTCGTCTCCTTCGACCTCGACGGCACGCTCTTTCCCGACACGACGACATGTCTGGAACTCGGACGACGGCTCGGCCACCTCGACGTCATCAGCGCCCTGGAGGTCAGATACGCCAACTTCGAGATCAGCAACGCCGAGGTCGCCGAGGGTGACGCGTTCGCCTATGCGGGCGTCCAGGTGCGCGAAATGGAAGCGGCCGTGCTTTCAATTCCTACAATCAAAGGCATCGATGACACGATCGCGGCCTTGCATGCTCGTGGTATCATTACCCTGATCGCAACCGTTTCCTGGTCGTTCGCCGCCAGGGCCTTGGCGAGGCGATATCACATGGCCGGCTTTGCTTGTGCGGAAATGCTGGAGGAGGACGGTGTGTTCGCCGGCCGGGTCTCCCGACACTTTGAGGCGGAAGACAAGGTGCATTTCGTCCGGGACTTCGCCGCCGAGCACGGCTTTGGGCTCGATCACTGCGCGGCGATTGGCGACAGCCGGTCCGACATTCCTCTGTTCAACAACGTAGGACGGTCCATCGCGCTCAATGCAACCGAACTGGCTCAGGCGGCCGCCACCGTTTCGCTCCGGTCGTCCGACCTGACCGACGTCCTTCCGTTGCTCTTTCGGGCGTGAGGACGCACTCAATCGCTGCGAGCAGCCGCAACGGGTCCCGTCAGCTATGGGTCGCCTACAGTCATTGACCTTGGCGCCTGAAGCGGAAGTTCGATTACGGCAGCAGGTCTACAGCTCGAATCAACCCGTCTTGACGACAGCGTTCAGAAACCCGCCTTCGCGCCGCCAAGCTTTTGATGCCACGGGAAATTGAGCCGATGTTCCATCGGCTGCCGGCTGGAAGCCGGCGGTCCAGGCAAGATGCCGTGGTTGGGCGGACTGGGATCAACCGAGGAACTCCCAGTCCTTTGCCGCGACTTCGGCAAGATCGAGGAAGGCGCGGACCTTGGCCGAAAGCAGGCGGGAGGTGGGAAAGACCGCTTGGATTGGCGCGGGTGGCGGGGCGAAGTCGCGCAGGACCTCGACGAGGGCGCCGGTGCGGACCGGAATGTCCACCTGATAGCAGAGAGCGGCGGTGACCCCTCCACCGGCCAGGGCATGGTCGATCGCCGCGTCGCCGCTGTTGGTTGAGAAGTGGGGCGTGACCGGGACCTCGAAGGGCCGGCTATCGGGGGTGTGAAAGGACCAGACGCCTCCGACGGTGGTGGCCTCGAAAGCGATCAGGCGGTGGCGGGCGAGGTCTTCGGGATGCAGCGGCGGTCCACCATGGCCGGCGAGATAGGCCGGGCTGGCGACAAGGGCGCGGCGGGTGCGGCTGAGGCGGCGGGCGACCAGGCCTGAGTCCGGCAGATTGCCGATACGGATGGCGACGTCGAGGCCATCCTCGACGAGGTTGGCGTTGCGGTCGGACAGCCGCAGATCGGCCCGGACATCGGGGTAGGCGTCGAGAAAACGCGATACCAGCGGGGCGACATGCATGCGGCCGAACAGCAGGGGCGCGGCGACAGTCAGCGTGCCTCTTGGCGCTGCGCGTTCGTCCTGGGCGGAAAGCTCGGCCTCCTCCAGTTCGGCGAGGATGCGACGGGCGCGTTCCAGAAAGCGGGCGCCGGCGTCGGTCAGGCGCACCGAGCGGGTGGTGCGCTGAAGCAGGCGGACATTGAGGTGATCCTCCAGTCCGGCCACCAGGCGGGTGACGACGGACGCCGAGAGGTCCTGGCGGCGGGCCGCGGCGGCGAACCCCTGCTGATCGCAGACGGCGACGAAGGCGCGCATGGCATCGAAACGGTCGGTCATAGATTATTGCTGAATTGGCAATGATATCTTGTCAATCGGCTTGATTATCAGCAGGGGCGAAAGGGGTAGACAGACATCAGTCCGCAGCGAGGCGGACGCCGCAACCCAGAAGGAAGTCTCCCATGTCACGCATCCCCGCCATCGATCCCGCCACCGCCGACGCCAAGGCCAAGCCGCTGCTCGACGCCGTGCAAAAATCCCTCGGCCTGACGCCGAACCTGTTCCGCGTCGCCGCGCAATCGCCCGCCGCCCTGGAAGCTCTGCTCGGCTTCAACGGCGCGTTGGCCAAGGGCAATTTCAAGGGCAAGGTCCGTGAGTCGATCTCGCTCGCGGTCGCCGAGGCAAATTCCTGCGACTATTGCCTGTCGGCGCATACCGCGATCGGCAAGGGCGCGGGTTTGTCCGACAGCGACATCGCCGCCGCCCGTGAAGGCCGCGCCACCGACGCGAAGACCGCGGCGATCGTGCGCTTCGCCCGCTCGCTGGTCGACAGCCGCGGCCACGCCACCGACAGCGAACTGGCCGCACTGCGCGCCGCCGGCCTGACCGATGGCGACATCATCGAAGTGGTCGCCAACACGGTGGTGAACATCTTCACCAACTACCTCAACCACGTCGCCGGCACCGAAATCGACTTCCCCGTTGTGAAGTCGGGACTCGCCGTCGCCGCCTGAGCCTTGGCGTAGTCGGAAGCTGGGAGGGTGAGGGTCTGTAGCGTTGCAAGAAAGACCCTCATCTTCCCACGCCAAGAGGCGTGGGCCCCTTCTTCTCCCAGACGGGAGAAGTGATTTATGGTGATGCAATCTGCACCAACACATGGAGTTTGCCATGATTGTTCAGCTATCAAGTGATGTCGCCTTTACACCGTCGGTGAAGGCGGTGCAGACGCGGCGGCGGTCGCGGGCAGCTTATGCGGAGATGGAAGCCCGTGGCGGCTTCAGGACCGAAATCACGCCTGATCTGATAGACTTTCTCAGCGAGATCGATACCGCCTATCTGGCGACGGCCAATGCCGCCGGGCGGCCTTATGCGCAGCACCGCGGCGGGCCGAAGGGATTCATTCGCCAGGTCGATGAACGGACGCTTGGTTTCACCGATTATACCGGCAACCGCCAGTACATAACCACCGGAAATCTCGCCGATAACAGTCGCGCGTTCTTGTTCCTGATGGACTATGCCAACCGTCGCCGGGTGAAGATCTGGGGGCGGGCCCGGGTGATCGAGGATGATCCGGCGCTGCTAGCGCGGCTGATGCCCGGAGGCTATCGCGCGCGCGGCGAGCAGGTGATCCTGTTTGAGGTCGAGGCCTGGGACTCAAACTGTCCGCAGCATATTCCCCAGAAGCTCGACGCGACTGATGTTGCGGGCGCCATGGCGCATCTGCAATCTCGGATCGCGGACCTGGAAAATGAAAACGCGGCGCTGACGTCGCGCCTCACTGAGCGCGCCCAGGGAGACAATTGATGAGCCGCCCGCCCCTTCCCCCGTTCACCGCTGAAACCGCGGCGCGGAAGGCGCGCATGGCGGAGGATGCCTGGAACAGCCGTGATCCCGAGCGGGTGTCGCTGGCCTACACGCCGGACAGTTGGTGGCGGAACCGCTCGGAGTTTCTGATCGGGCGACCGGCGATCGTCGAATTCCTGCGCCGCAAGTGGCGCCACGAACTGGACTACCGGCTGATCAAGGAGGTCTGGGCGTTCACCGGCGATCATATCGCGGCGCGCTTCGCCTATGAATGGCGCGATGCCTCGGACGCCTGGTTTCGCAGCCATGGCAACGAGCAATGGGCGTTCGACGCGGACGGCCTGATGCGTCGCCGCGAGGCCTCGATCAACGATTTACCGATCACCGAGGGCGGCCGCCTGTTTCATTGGCCGCAAGGTCCCCGTCCGGCCGATCATCCCGGCCTGGGCGAGCTGGGGCTCTAGGCCGCTTTCGCCATACGCGGGTTGACGCGGAACGAGGCATTGGCGCGGGCGCAGACGGTGTCTTCCGCCGTCACGAAGCATTGCGCAAAGCAGAGGGTCGAGCCGGTCTTCACGAACTCCGTGGTGAAGGCAAGCCACTGACCGACCTGCGCGCTGGCCAGAAAATCGACGGCCAGCGACACTGTCACCAGGCCGCCCGCACCGCTGAGCCTGACACCGCAACTGAGACCCATGGCATTGTCAGCCAGGGCGGAAATCAACCCGCCGTGGACGAAGCCGCGACTGTTAATGTGCGCCGGCCCCGCCACCAAGCCGATGATCACCGCTTCGTCGATCGTGCGGGAATACAGCGGCTCCCATGGGTCGGTCAGTCCGCTGCGACGGAAATGCGGCTCGAAGCCATCGGGTGGCAGGCTGGACGGCGTAGGCAGGCTCATGTTCCGCTCGATTTTCTAATTAGACCAGTCTATATAATGGCAACGGATTAGGAGAAAGTTCGGCGAATGGCAAGGAAAGGTGAGCATCGGGCGGCGATTGTCGAAGCGGCGGTTCGGCTGTTCCGGCGCCAGGGCTATGCGGCCACCGGAATCAACGAGATCGCCGCCGATAGCGGCGCGCCGAAGGGCTCGCTCTATCACTACTTTCCTGCGGGCAAGGCGCAGATCGGCGCGGCGGCGGTGACGCTTGCGGGCGAGATTGTCGCGGCGACACTTGGCGCCCTGATGCAAGAAGCTGATTCCGCAGCGGACCTGGTTGGCCTATACGGTGCGAAACTTGGCGGTTGGATGGAGTCATCCCACTTCCGCGACGGCTGTCCGATCGCCACGGTGTTGCTGGAAGCAGCACCGGCGGACGAAGCCATTGCCGAGGCGGGACGAAGCGCATTTTCGGCCTGGAGCACCGCGCTGCGAGACGCACTGGTGTTAGACGGCGTGCCGAACGAACGAGCCGGCCAACTAGCCAGATTCGCGATCGCCGCGATCGAGGGCTCATTGATACAGGCGCGCGTGGGACACAGCGCCGACGCGATCCGCGAGACAACTCAGGAACTTGGACAGATGTTCACAAGCGCTCGCCGGCCGATCCGACGGATCGGGCGGTAGATAGACCAGTTTGATGCGGCCTCCCACGCCGCTACCAGGCGACCTCATTGTTGATGCGCTGTTCGAGCAGAGGATATTTGCGGCACAGGCGACGCAGATCCTCGGTCGGCAGCACCATCAGGCGCATCTCGGAACGGGCGGTCACGGTCTTGCTGTAGGTGGCGCCGTCGGCAAGCGACTCCTCGCCTATCATATCCCCGGCCTCGAGATCCCACGAACCTGTATCGTCCTCGACACGCGCCCGCCCCGATATGATCAGATAGAAGTATTCGGCTTCCTGCCCCGCAGTGGCGATCCGGGTGTGGTCCTGGACCATCCTGGCGCCCATCAGGTCGACGACGCGAGACACAGCCTCGATGTCAAAATCCTCAAAGAGGGGCTGGCGCTTGACCATGCTCCAGGTGATGGAAAATTCGCGTCTGTGCAGTCCGTTGACGAAGCCGACAGAGATGATGCCGATCGGCATGGCGAACAGGACCAGTCCAACGACCATGGTTATCCCGGCGACCAGCTTGCCCAGATAGGTCAGCGGCACCTCGTCGCCGTAGCCGACCGTGGAAAGCGTGGTGATCGCCCAGTACATTGAGCTTGGCAGGTCGCCGAAGAACTTCGGCTGTCCCGGGCCTTCGACAAGGTGCATGATCTCCGCTGAAATGCAGACCGTGCAAAGCAGCAGAATGAACGAGCCCAGCAGCGCCCGCCGCTCGGCATAGAGTACGCCAAGCATGGCCGGCATCGCCTGAGAATAGCGGGCAATCTTTAGCAGTCGGAGCAGGCGCAGGATGCGCAGGGAGCGCAGATCAAGCACGCCGCCGGTGACCATCGTGATAAAGTAGGGAGAGAAGGACAGCAGGTCGATGACCGACATCGGCCGCAACGCGAAGCTCAGCCGACCTGTAATGGGATTGGCGACGCCGATCCGGGGATCTTCGACAGACGCCCAGACTCTGAGCAGGTACTCAAAGGCAAAGGTGTAGACCGTAAACGTCTCGAATGCCCCGAACAGCGCCTTGTTAGGGTTGTAGATTGACGGGACCGTCTCAAGGATGACGGCGACCACGTTGGTCATGATGATCACGATCAGGGCGATTTCGACGATGCGGCTGGCGCCGGTCTCCGTCTGACCTTCCTCGAGCACCGAATAGATGATCTGGCGAAGCGTCTGGCGCCCGTCGCCCCTGTCGCCGGCAATCAGCCGTTTGCGGACAGCGGGCGTCCCACTCTCATTCATATCAGACCCTCGGCGCGTCTTTTGCATGAACTGTATAGCTCAGGATCGGCAGCGGACCAGCCCCGCCGTCCCCCGCCTGACCGCAACATAAGCGACTGACGCCATCAGGAGAATCTTTCCGTTGGGTAAGCCGCTCACGGATAATTGCGAATCATTTCAGCACATACGTGACTATGGTGCCAGAGCCCCCAAGAGCGAATTGGCGCGCAGAAGGGCGGGAGGGTTAACAACATGGAACATATGGGCTTTATTGCCTGGATCGTCCTCGGACTGGTTGCCGGTTTTCTCGCAAGCAAGATCGTCAACAAGTCCGGAGGCGGACTGATTACCGACCTGATCCTCGGCATCATCGGCGGCCTCGTCGGCGGTATCATCGTCGACAAGGTTCCCGCTCTCGGCAACCTGTTCGGTCACATCAATATTCTGGGATTCGCGCTTGGCCCGCTGATCATCGCGGTATTCGGTTCGATCCTGGTGCTGGCGCTCTACCACGCCGTATTGAAGCGTAACGCCTGAACCTGCAAAGGCGGCGCTCCGCGGACGGGAAAGCCGCGGAAGCGCCGCCACAGCTATCAGACGAGAGGCCAGGCTCGATCACGATCAACTCGGCGCAAAGGCCGAATTGAAGCCATTGTTTCTATGATGGAGTTCGAATACCGGATGGGTCCGTTCAGCATGTTCGGGACCTGAAGCCGTGGCGGATTGGACGTTACCTTGAGCCTTACTCGCCTGCTGATATTCGAGAACTCCTACGATCGCATCAAGGCTGAACTGGCGGAGCATGCCGCGTCGCTGACACCGGTTATCGTCGGCGCGAATGGCGAGATTCGCCACGCTGGCGCCCTGTTGTCGCCGGAAGATGCCAGTCCCGATATCGCCTGGGCAAGCGGTGATATGTTCGAGAGCAAGGTGGCGCGAGATTTTCTGGCGGCCACGATGAAGTCACCAAACTTGCAGTGGGTGCAAAGCGGGGCGGCCGGCTTCGACCACCCGCTGTTCGCCCAGATCATCAGCAAGGGCGCGCGACTGACAACCAGTCACGGTCAGTCGGTCGGCATGGCCGATTATGTCGTCGCCGGGGTCCTGGATCATTTTCAGCGTGGCCCCGAACGGCGGGCGGCGCAGCGTAGCCACACATGGGGTCGGCTGCCCTTCCGCGAAGTGCTGGGCAGCACCTGGCTACTGGTTGGCTTCGGCGCGATCGGACAGGAAGTCGCGCGACGCGTCCGCGGGTTCGGGGCGCATGTGATCGGCGTACGTCGTGACGTCTCGCCGCATCCCCTCGCGGACCGTATCGAAAGCCTTGACGCCCTGCCATCGCTGTTGCCGGAGGCGGACGTCGTGGTGCTCTGCGCGCCGGCCAATGCTGCGACGCGTCATCTGGCCAACAAGGACTTCTTCGCCGGAATGAAGCCGGGCGCGGTGCTGGTAAACGTCGGTCGCGGGGCGCTGGTCGACGAAAGCGCCCTGCTCGAGGCACTGGAGACCGGCAAGCCGGCGCATGCCGTGCTGGATGTGTTCGAGACCGAGCCGCTGCCTGATGACAATCCGCTGTGGAACCACCCGAAAGTCAGCCTGACCTCGCACAATTCAGGCGACACGAGTGGGCAGCATCTGCGAAATCAGCTGCTTTTTCTTGAGAACCTCGGACGCTTTCTCGCAAATCAGCCGTTGATCGGCGAGGTAAGCGCGGACGAGGTCCTCGAACGCCGCACCTGAGATTGACATTGCGGAGGCGCCGGCGCGAGATTCCCAAAATCTTGCCAGTAATCGTGAGACCGAAAATGAGAGCGCGAATTCTCAAGGTGGCTAAAAAGGCAATCGCCGCGGGACTGTTCGCGGCGGTGGCCGGCGTGGCGCATGGCTCCGTCAGCATTATCGGAGGCGGCCTGGCCGAGGTGTGCTCAAAGGCCGCGCTCGCCGAACGGTCGGACACGGACTCCATCAAATCCTGCGACACATCCCTGGAACTCGAAGACCTCGACGCCCATGATCGCGCCGGCACCCTGATCAATCGCGGTGTGATGAAGCTGCGTCGAAATGAATTTGAGCCGGCGCGGTCCGACTTCGACGCGGCCATCGCCCTGCAGCCAAGCCTGGGTGAGTCCTGGGTCAACCGCGGCGCAGCGGACGTGGGAGAAAAGCGCTATCAGGCCGCTCTTGACGACATCAACAGCGCGCTCAAGCTGGGCGTGAAAGAGCCGGAAAAGGCCTATTTCAATCGCGCCCTGGCCTACGAGGGGCTGGACGACGAGAAGTCCGCTTACCTCGACTACCTGCAGGCGCTGACCCTGAAGCCAGGCTGGGCTTTGCCTGAACACGAGCTTCTGCGCTTTACCGTCTCGCACAAATAAGACCGCCGCCGACCTCTAACGCGAAGTCAACTTCCGCTTGACCCGCTGCCGCGGAAGCGTAGGTTCACCGCATTCTCCGGGGTGTCCTGCCTAAAGGACTGAGAGGCCGCTGACGCGGCAACCCGCCGAACCTGATCCGGGTCATGCCGGCGTAGGGAGGGAAGGTATGGCCCGAATCAGTGGTTCGGACGCTGTCAGAACTCCATTTCGACGCCGCCATCGCCCCAAACCGAAGAGGCAAATGCGTCGTCATGAACATTCAGTCACCGATCTCACCGGTCATCCCCACGGGCGAACGTCCCGGTTCCCGCAAGGTCTATCAGTCCGGCGAACTGCATCCCTGCATTCGCGTACCGTTCCGCGAGGTCGCCGTACATCCATCGGCCGGAGAACCGCCGGTGACCCTGTACGACCCGTCAGGCCCGTACACCGATCCGACCGCGACGATCGATATCAAAGCCGGCCTCGAACGACCGCGTGAAGCATGGGTGCTGGCGCGCGGCGATGTAGAGATCGGTCCGCCCCGTCCCGTGCGCCCTGAAGACAACGGCAACGCGAGCGGCCGCCACCTCGCGCCGGAATTCAGTTCAAACCGCCAACCACTGCGGGCGAAGGACGGCGCGGCGGTGACGCAACTGGATTACGCACGCAGGGGGATCATCACGCCGGAGATGGAGTTCGTCGCGATCCGCGAGAACCTGCGTCGACGGCCGAGCGACGCGTTCATTCGCGACGGCAAGGACTTCGGCGCATGCATCCCCGATTTCGTGACGCCGGAGTTTGTGCGTGACGAGGTGGCGCGCGGTCGGGCGATCATCCCGGCCAACATCAATCACGGCGAACTGGAGCCGATGGCGATCGGCCGCAACTTCCTGGTCAAGGTCAACGCCAACATCGGCAATTCGGCCGTGCTGTCCTCGGTCGAGGACGAGATCGACAAGATGGTGTGGGCGATCCGCTGGGGCGCCGATACGATTATGGACCTGTCGACCGGGCGCAACATCCACAACATCCGCGAATGGATACTGCGCAACTGCCCCACCCCGCTCGGCACAGTGCCGATCTATCAGGCGCTGGAAAAGGTCGGCGGCGTCGCCGAGGATTTGACCTGGGAAGTCTTCCGCGACACCCTGATCGAGCAGGCGCAGCAGGGCGTGGACTATTTCACCATCCATGCGGGTGTTCGCCTGGCCTATGTGCCGCTGACCGCCGGCCGGGTGACAGGCATCGTCTCGCGCGGCGGTTCGATCATGGCCAAGTGGTGTCTGGCGCATCACCGCGAGAACTTCCTCCACGACCACTTCGAGGACATCTGCGAGATCATGCGGGCCTACGACGTGTCGTTCTCACTGGGCGACGGCCTGCGTCCCGGCTGCATCGCCGACGCCAATGACGCCGCGCAGTTCGCGGAACTGGAGACACTGGGTGAGCTCACCAAGGTTGCCTGGAAGCACGGCGTCCAGGTGATGATCGAAGGCCCCGGCCATGTACCGATGCACAAGATCAAGGCCAACATGGACAAGCAGCTCAAGGTCTGCCACGAGGCGCCGTTCTATACCCTCGGTCCGCTGACCACAGATGTCGCGCCCGGCTATGACCACATTACCTCGGCTATCGGCGCGGCGATGATCGGCTGGTTCGGCACCGCCATGCTTTGCTACGTGACGCCCAAGGAGCACCTCGGCCTGCCCGACCGCGAGGACGTCAAGCAGGGCGTAATTGCATACAAGATCGCCGCCCATGCCGCCGACCTGGCCAAGGGCCATCCCTCGGCGAGGACCTGGGACGATGCTCTCTCCCGCGCCCGTTTCGAATTCCGCTGGGAGGACCAGTTTAACCTTGGCATCGATCCGGAAACCGCTCGGGAATATCATGACGAGTCGCTGCCGAAGGAAGCCCACAAGACCGCGCACTTCTGCTCGATGTGCGGTCCGAAGTTCTGCTCGATGAAGATCAGCCAGGAGATTCGCGAGGCGGCGGGCGCTCAGAACGACGTTGCAGCGGCAGGCATGGTGGAAATGGCCGAGAAATTCCGGGAGACCGGCGGACAGATCTACGTCGAGGCGAAGGCGTAGAGGGCGTTCACTGCCCTCTAAATCTCGCCTAAGAATAGGCGATGGAGTTTGATGAGCCGAAAATCCTGATCAGGCGAGCCCAGGCGACTGACCTTGCCTTGCTCGGCGTCGTCGGCCCCGCTGCTTATGCCGAGGCCTATGCCTATCTGTGGGGCAATCCGCGGGCATTCCTCAGACAGTTGAAAACGTTTTCGGAAGGCGCTTTCGCGGAGCACCTCCATCGAGAAACCGCGCGGATCTGGGTCGCCATGGTCAATGGCGATATCGTCGGATTCTTGACCATGAACCTGGGTGCGGCCGATCCTGTCACCGGCTCAGCCGGCGGCGCGGAGATCGCCCGCATCTACATCCTTGGCCCGGCCAGCCGCCTGCGACTTGGCCGCCGGCTGCTGAAAGCGGCGATGGAACAAGCCTTGGCGGAGGGGGCCGCGTATGTCTGGCTGCACGTGATGGCCTCCGCCGACCGGGCGCGCCGAGCCTATCTCCAGTGGGGCTTCTCGGAGTTGGGTCGAACCACCTTCACCGGCGGGGTTGCGGCGGGCCTTTCCGAAATGGTGGTGATGGCCATGCCGATCGTCAATCGGGTCGACAGGTCGTTGGCAGCGCGGTGACCGACCCCGCACCTCCCGCAGGCGCGAACCTTGAGGCGCCCGACTGGCGTGGCGCGGACCTGGCCGATCATGTCTTCGACGCCTGCACGATCACGGAGGGCGCATTCTCTGATGCCAGCCTCACCGGCGCGCGCTTCACACGCTGCCGGCTTACCCGTTGCGTGTTCACCCATGCTGATGCGCGGGAGGTGGTTTTCGAGGACTGTGTTTTCACCGACAGGTCCATCCAGTATGGGGCGACCTTCGCGTATGCTCGCCTGGACGAAGCCCGCTTCAGGCGCTGTGACCTGATGCACGCGAGGTTCGAGGGCGCCGATCTCTACGCGGCCGCCTTCGAGGACTGCAACCTGCTCGGCGCGCAGTTCCCAAGGGCGAGATTTGATCGCGCCTTCGGCCGCAAGATTGTTCGGGCGTCGGTGGCATTCATTGCCTGCAACCTCGATCTGGCGGATCTGTCGGACGCCAATCTTGGCGAATGCGATTTCAGCCGGTCACGACTGCGCGAGGCCGACCTCTCGGGTAGCAACCTCGAGGAGGCCACTCTTCGCGAGACCGATCTTTTCCAGGCGACCATCGATAACGCCCGCATGTCCGGCGCCGACCTGCGCGGCGCGGAAGTCAGTGGTTTCGACCTGCGCCGACTGGCCAGCTACCACGACCTGAAAATCACCGTCGACCAGCAATATCTCTTGCTGGACGCGCTGGGGATTGATGTGCATGAGACGAAGGCCTGAGCAAAAAACACCGCCTCCTTTGCTCAGATCTCCTTGATGAAAAAGACCTCGGGCGTTGGCTGCATGCTTCCGAACGTGAGTTGTCCCGTTTCACGATATCCATTTCGCCGGTGCCAAGCCTGGGGTTCCGGCTCGTCAGCCATGCTTGAGGTCATCAGAAAGCGGGCGCCTCTCAAGATCATGGCCGCCTCCCAATGCTTCAAGAGCGCCGTGCCAATACCGTGTCGGCGAACTGGCGCGAGTACCAGGACCAACTCCATGTACGGAATGGTCCCCCAGAACCAGCTGTGCCGCAGAAAGCCAACTGGTTCGGCATCGATGACGGCGACACGGTATTCACCCAGCGAAAGGCATCGCGCCGACCATACGGGACTGACGTGAACGTCATGAGCCTTAAGCCAGTCAAGGTGGACGATTGCGGCAAGTTCAACCTTCATGTGATCGCAATTCCACCTCACACTTTTGGATAGTGTTTCCAGAGCAGCCAGATGCTGGCCGCCGCTCCGGCCAGTCCCAGCAGTAGCGGGATCGCCAGCGAATAGCCGAGGGCAACCAGGCCGGCGGCTGTCAGCATTCCGGCGAGGCAGCCGATGTCCCAGCCTCCCTCGGCGGCGATCTGGAAGCGGAGCGGGCACGGGGCGCTTTGGCCCAGATTATAGAACACCGTCATCATCGCCGCCGCCACCATCGCGCCGACCAGCGGTCCCAGCGCATTCGCGGCGACGGCCAGCCAGGGGGAGCCGACACTGGCGGCGCGCATAAGTATGACCATAGCCGTGACACCATAGGCGATCAGCACCGCACGCCGACCGTGACCAAGATCGATGTGGCGCCCGAGCGCGAGCCCGCTCAATGCGCCGACAAGCGCCGCCAGCGCCATCGCTCCGCCGTAGGCCGTCAGGCTGCGGCCAAGCGACACGAACAAGGCGATCTGCCAGAAGTAGTAGAAGCAGGCGCCAAGCCAGCCGTCGACAACCTGCAACATGATCCCCGGCCACGCGGACCTGAAAGCCGATGGCGCGACCGCCGCGATAGCGACATTGGGCGCTCCCAGAAGCGGTAGGACCGACAGCGCCTGGATCAGGCCGACTGCCGCGAAACTGGGACCCGGCCCCACAGTGACCAGCGCCCATCCTCCCGCGAGTGGCGCGACGACACCGATGATCGACACCAGAGCCTCACGGGCGCCGACCTGCTGACCGCGATGTTGCGCGTCGCCGAGCACCGAGAAATAGGCGTGGTACGAGGCCCAGTAGAATACCTCGCCCAACGCGGACACGAGGCACAGCGCCGCCAGCGGCCAGCCAAGGCCATGCACCAGCGGCAGCAACGGATACTGACACGCGACACCGAGCGCGCCGATGATGACCATCGGCTTGAGCCCCCAGCGCTTGGCCAACGGCAAGGTAGCCGGGCGCATCATGAAGCGGCCTGTGAGAATGGCGGCGAAGGTCAGTAATGTTGCAGGAATGGAAAGGCCGGCCTTCAGCAGGAAAGCTAGAATGAAGATACCGCCGGCGCTCTGCGCGAACGCCTGGACGCCGTAGTGCAGGTTGACGCGATTGATCGCGTCGTTGCCAAGAAATGCCATCGGGGTTTCCGATCGGGTGGGGTCTGTCTTGAAAGGGCGCCGATCCGTTCAGGACCGGGCGCGGCGGCGCAACGCTAAAGCGTCGAAGCTTTCAATCCACACATGGCCGCGGACCCTCCACCGATGCGTACTTGTCGCCGATGTTTACGACGTGTGCAAGTCAGCGGAGTTCGTCGAAGATGGCAGCCAGTCGCGCCCGGGCCTCGGCCTCACCCAGCGCCATATCGAGAAACTCACCCTCCGCCACGGCATCAGAGAGACGTTCGAGTTCAAACAGACGAACCGCGATCACCCCGGGGCCCAGCGGTGGTTGGGGCGCCGTCCATTGAGCGATCTGGGCGATCTGACGCCGACGGGATTCCGCGCGGGCCTGCCTTACCTGATCGTCCTCCAGGGACAGTGTTCGCAGCCCACGCCGGAAAATCCGGTATAAGGCGTGATGGTCGATCAGGGCGTCGGCAAGGCGCGCGCCCGACGCCCTCTCGGCAATCAGCTTGCCGATGACCACCCCCTCCTCGCGCTCCCAGGCCCGATAAACGGCCAGGAAGATCTCGGTCTTGTCCCTGAACCAACGATAGAATGTCTGCGGCGCGAAACCGGCGAGGCGGGCAACCTTGTTGCTATCGGTACCAGCATAGCCGTGCTCTTGAAATTCGGCCGCCGCGGCAGCGATCAGCTTGTGCCGGGTGGTTTGCGGGACAGCGGGCGCTTCCATCAATCCGTTCTCCAATTGACTCTTTGTGATTCATATATCACATGTGATTAACTTATCACAAAGGTCATTGTCATGGCGCAGTCCCGCCGTAGCCTCATGATCGAAATCGACGGGGTGAGCCTCGCTGTCGATCGCATTGGAAAAGGTCCGGCAGTCGTCTGCCTCCATTCCGTTGGTCATGACTCGCGGGACTATGATGGGCTTGTTGAGCGATGCGGCGGCTCTTTCGAATTCATCCACCTGGACTGGCCAGGACATGGACGCTCGGGGCCTGATCGGCTTGCGACATCCTCCATGCGCTACGCGGCGCTCGCCGATGGCGTGCTTTCCAGGATCGGCATCGAACGTCCATTAGTGATCGGAAACTCGATCGGCGGCGCGGCTGCGATCACGCTCGCGTCAAAGCGGAACCTGCGCGGCCTCGTCCTTTGCGACAGCGGCGGACTTGTCGCTGTCGACGCGGCTGTCAGGGCGTTCTGTGGCGTGTTCGAGCAGTTCTTCGCCGCCGGCGAGCGCGGGGCGGCCTGGTATCCAGCCGCCTTCGAACTCTATTATAAAGTGGTGCTTCCGACGCCCGCGGCCCGCGCCCGCCGCGCGGATATCGTCCGCAATGCCCGCAACATGGCGCCACTCCTGCGCCAGGCTTGGGCGAGTTTCGGCCGGCCAGAGGCGGATTTGCGGGACGCCGCCGCTGGACTGGACATTCCTGTCTGGGTCGCCTGGGCAAGGCGCGACCACGTGATCCCACTCAATCGCGTACGTCCGGCCATAAATCGACTGAAACACGGCCAACTGAGTCTGTTCGCGGGCGGTCACACACCATTTCTCGAGGAGCCGGACGCGTTCGCCGCGCAATTCCACCGTTTCGCCGGAGGGTTGTCGTAATGGTCAGGCAATATTGAATTGACTGAACTTGGCGATTCAATTATTTACAAAGTAAATTTGTGAGTGGCGACGCGTATGGTTGAGCTGATTGAAAAACGGGTCTGCGCACAAATCGAAGGCGACTTTGTCGTCTTCCTGATCGGCATGCGGGTCAACCGGCCGTTGAAGTTCTGGAAATGGTGGCCCGTTGCGATGGCGATGCCACGCATGCTCATCGAGCTGGCCAAGCAGCCTCAGCTGGGCCTGCTCCACGCACGAACGATGGGCGGCTTTCCAGGCATCACCGTGATTCAATACTGGAGGAGCTTCGCTGCGCTGGAAGCCTATGCCAGGGACAGGGACGCAGCGCACCTGCCGGCCTGGAGGGCATTCAACAAGGCGGTCGGCTCGAACGGAGACGTCGGCATCTGGCACGAGACATTCCTGATCCGGGATGGCGCCTACGAGACGGTCTACAACAATATGCCGGCTTTCGGTCTGGGCAGGGCGGGGGTTCTCGTCGACGCGATCGGCGCCCGCCAGGAGGCTCGCGCCAGAGTCAAGGAAGGTGTGCTTGCTCCCTGACAACTGACCACGGCGCGAATGGCGGCTGACGCGCGGGCTCGGCCAATGCTAGCCTGCGGGAACAGTTGGAGAGTTCAGGGCATGATCGGCAAACGTCGGTGGGCGGCGCTACTCACCCTGGCAGCAAACGCCTCCGTCGCGGCGACGCAGCCGGTGGAAAACGTTCGTCCGCGAATTCCTTTACCTGTCGAAGGCGCGTTGACCAACCCTGACTGGGTATTGCGTCCGACAGCCGAACAGGTGGCGGAAGCGTTCCCGAAGCTCGCTCAGGCGCTTGGGCTCCCTGGAAAGGCCAGCGTCCGCTGTACGGTTTCAACCACTCAGTCGCTTGAAGACTGCCATATCGAAGATGAGACCCCGCAGGGAATGGGCTTCGGCCAGGCCGCGCTCTCGCTCACACATACATTCCGGATGCGACCGGCAACTCTGGACGGGACCCCGGTAGGGGGCGCCGAGGTCAACATTCCGATCCGCTTCCAGATGGAAGCGCCGCGAGGGACAGAAGTCGCTCAGCCGAAGGAATCGGGCAAGCCGCCTCCGGCAGCGGGCCTGGCTCTGGCTGAAAGGCTATACGCCCTGCCACATACGCAGGACGATATGCGTGGCTGGCTCGATCGGGCGAGCGACCAGATACGCCAGCTTGGCGCGACAACTCCACAGTCAAATGAACAGGGATTGGCGCTTGCCGCCCTGAATCAGGCGGCAGAGGAAATCTATAACGACAATCTCAGGCGGCGGGAGACCCGGCTCGCGGAAGCGCTATCGGACCGTCAACTCAGGGATCTGACTGCCTTCCTCGCGAGCCCTGAGGGACAGGCCTGGCTTATCCAGAACGGAGCAAGCGAGAGGGACGAGCAGTCGTCAACCAGCGCAAGATTTGCCACGGCCGCAACGCACGCACGTCAGCAGTTTTGCCAGAAGGTGACCTGCATCCCGCCGTCGCCGTCCAGCCAGCCCGCAAAATGAAATGGCAAGCGGCTATCCAGACCTGAGGCGCTAAGGCGCAACTCCAAACTGGGCAAATTCACTATCAATGCCGACCTTTGCCGCCCGCGCCGCGGCGAGGTCCACGTTTGCCTCAGTCTTCAATCCGACGCGAAGCCTGGCGAGACCGCGTCCGAACAGCGACTCCGCCTGGCCTGGTCTGGCCCGAAGCGCATCGTCATATGCGGAAACCGCATCGGCGAAACGTCCCAGGCGCAAAAGCACCAGACCGCGACTATCTAGCACAGAGGCGGTTCCCGGCCCATTCTTAAGAGCAGCGTCACAGTCGGCCAGCGCCAACGCCAGTTCCCGTCCCCATTCCGCACGCGCCCAGCAACGTCCGTTCAGCGCCTCCACCGTCGGCGCTTTTGCGACCATCTGGTCATAGTAGCCGATCGCCTTCTGATAGTGACCGCTTACTTCATACAGGGCGGCATGAAGACGCAGCGCGCCCGCATCTCCCGGCACCAGGTGATCCGCTCGCTCGATGTCGGCATCAGCCAGCTTATCGCGGCCGGTCAGCAGGTAAAGCTGAGCACGTCCGTCCAGGGACAACCTGTCGGTCGGATTGAGCTCGATGGCCTTTGAGAAATCCGCCAGCGCGAGCCCGTCTTCGCCCTTATGAAAATGAGCGGCGGCGCGGTTGTAAAAGTCCCTGGCGGACTTGGGATCGAGGGCGATCGCGTGATCGAAGTCGGCAATGGCCTTGTCGAACTCATGCTTGCGCAATGATCTCGCCCCCCGAAAGGCGAATTCGGCCGCTGTCGTGGGTTCCTGATCGACGCTCTCCGCGTCTTCGCTAACGCTGATGCTCGTCAACGATGTCCGGACCATGACATCATAATTGGCCATCTGGCGAAGCGTCCGGGCCGCCGCGTCAGCCTCGTCAGCTGGGAACTCCGGGGCAACGGTCTTTTCGGAAGCCTGGATTGTGACCACGCCATCGCTGATCTCCGCATGTCGGTGGTTGTGGCGACCGGCGACGGTGCGATCAACGTCCGCGCCATTGAGCAATTGGAACCCTTCTCCCTTGTTGGGCAGGCTGATCACGACCTTCCAGGATTTGTAAAGCGGATATGGGACCGAGAACGGGGCATCGTCGTGCGGACCCGGCTCACGCCGGAATGACCGGTTCATGCCGATATTGCTGTCGGAAACCTGGAAGCCACGGAATGCGCCGCTTTGGTCCCAATCCATCGTCGCCGCCCCGTCCATCGACAGGCGCATCACACGGCGGACGTCATCAAAGGCGTAGCTCACGCTCTTGGCGTCGATCCACGGATAGATGCCTCGCCAATAGCTCCGCATATCCCGCTCGGCCTCAACAGCCCCCGCTCCGGTCAGTGCGATATTGCGGGTCACGGCGTCATCACCGCGCAAGATGTGCTCGGCGTGGGCCGGCGCCTTTGATTCAAGACCTGCTGTCGCATCAAGATGGAGCGTGCTTTCGAACTCAGGTTTGTCCAGCAGCGTAGGCTGCAACGGCGTTAGCTGCGCACCTGTCGGCAGAACCGGAAGCGCCCAACGAAAATCGGGAACCGCGATGTCGTCTATGGATCGGTCACCAAGGCGCGTACCGTCCAGCCAATAGGTGTCCTTTCCGATATGACCGCGCACGATCACATGATCGAAGAACGCCAGTGTCGGCAATCTGGAGCTCAGACCATCGCCGGCTGTTGCGTTGACCAGTGCCGGCTCAGCCTGGATGCCCAGTTCCTTGAGAAGCGCCAGCAACAGGGCTGTCTTTCCCTTGCAGTCACCGAACCGCCTGGTCCAGGTCAGCTCGGCGTCCGCGGGGATATAGCCCCCGAAATTCAGGCCGATGTACGCATAGCGAACCTGATCCTGGACAAGTCGCAGCGCCGCGGCTGCGCGAACCCTGGGATCGCTCGAGGCAAGCGCGATCTTCTTCGCCTCGAGCTTCAATGGCGACCCGGCGCCGAGCGTGGCGGCCTTAACGTAGAGCGGATACATCAGGGTTGATACGTCAGCCCAGCTGTCGAACTGGCTGATTTGCAGCTGCCCAAGGTTCTGGAACCGCCCCGGTGCGTCAGTGGGTTGCTTCGGCGCGGAGACGTTGGTCAGATCGACCAGCAGTTCGGTTCCGGCCGGCGTCTGTATGATGGTTGGCGTCGGCATCGCATCCGTGATTTTCCAGCGAATGGGTTTCGACGCCGGCCAGGTTTCGCGCACCAGGATGCGAGCCACCGGCGTAGGTGAGGTAAGTTCGAAAAACGCCTGCGAATGCCCTTTCAGCACTGGATCGCGACGAACCGACGTGGCGGCGAAGTCAACGATATCACCGACCTTCAATCCCTCCGGCTGCAACGTGGCTGTCAGGCTGCCGTCAAGCGTGGCCTGCTCGAGCCGGGTTTCGCGCCGTAGCACCGTGACCTTTTTACCCCCTTGCAGGAGGTCGATGGTCTGGCCGTCCCGAATGACATTGAAGCGATGCAGGGTTAGAGTTTCGGTTTCGGGATTCCAGCTGGGCGCTATGCCGGCCACCACGGAAAGACCTTGCGGAGAGAGTATCCGGAACGCCGATTCGAAGAATGACTTGTCTCCCTCGTCATCCAGCCGAGTCTGCACCTGCAGCAACAAAGGCTGGATCGACTGATCTCCCGCTGTTGGAGGCGCGGCGGGAATCTGCACCGGTTTCACCCAGTCAGCGGGCGGCGCATACAGCACCTCGCCGCCCGCGATCGCCGATGTGGCCCAGATCGACCAAGCTACCGCAATCGCAATTCTCAACAATCGTCCCCTCGGAGCCGAGCTACCGCCCACGCCGCCGCATCGCGCACGACTTCGCTGGCATCGTCAAGGCGTCTTCGCGCCGCATCCGTCAACGACCCGTCCCCCGAATTTCCGATCGCGTACAACACGTTTCGAACGAACCGGTCACGGCCTATGCGTTTGATCGGACTGCCGGTGAACATCGTCCTGAATTCTGGATCGGTCAGGTCGGCAAGGTCTTCGAGCCGAGGCGATCTGAGATCGTCGCGCGCCTGCAGCCGTGCTTCCCGCGCGATGTTCGCAAACTTGTTCCACGGACAGACGGCCAGACAGTCATCGCAGCCGTAAATGCGATTGCCCAACTGAGACCGAAATGGCTCCGGAACCGGCCCGGCGTGCTCGATGGTCAGGTATGAGATGCATGCGCGCGCATCAAGCTTGTAGGGCGCCACAAAAGCCTTGGTGGGGCAGATGTCGAGGCAGGCGCTGCAGGCGCCGCAATGATCGGTCGCCGGCGCATCCACCGGCAGGTCGAGGCTGGTGAGGATCGATCCGAGGAACAGCCAGGAGCCAAATTCACGCGAAACCAGATTTGTATGCTTGCCTTGCCAACCGACCCCGGCCAGGGCCGCAAGCGGCTTTTCCATGAGGGGGGCGGTATCAACAAATACCTTCACCTCACCGCCGTACTGTCTGACCAGGTGCCCCGCGAGTTCCTTAAGCCGGCCTTTGATCACATCGTGGTAGTCGCGACGCTGCGCATAGACCGAAATAGCGGCCCGCGAACGGTCAGCCAGGGCCTCAAGAGGATCGCTCTCCGGTCCGTAGTTCATCCCAAGCACGATCGCGCTTCGCGCGTCCGGCCACAGTGCCCGGGGATGCGAGCGACGCGTCGCGGTGGACTCCATCCAGGTCATGGTTCCGTGCCAGCCTTCAGCCAGGAATTCCTCAAGCCGGGCGGCGGCCGGCCAGGCCTCGTCAAGCGAAGCAAACCCACAAACATCGAAGCCGAGGCCAAGCGCCCGACCAGCGATCAGCGCGCGTGGATCCTCAGAAGTCGAGGTCGTCATAGTGCGCGGCCGGGGCGAGGCCGGGCCAGCGATCGGTGAGCAGACTGCGGAAAGCCGGCCGTGACTTGACCTTCATGTACCAGGTCTTCACCGAGGGCACGTCGCGCCAGGGAACATCGCCAAAATAGTCCAGGATAGAGATGTGGGCCGCACCGGCGAAATCGGCGAGACTGAGCCGCCGGCCCGCAAGCCAGTCGCGAGCCTGCAGCAGCTTTTCCATCACACCCAGATGCACGCGCAACGCGTCACGCCCCTGGCGCATATTGTAGAGGTCCGGCGCGCCAAGCTTCAGCAGCCGTTTCTCGAGCTTCTCGTGCAACAGATAGGCATTGACCTCATTGTCGAACTTACGATCGAACCACTGCATCAGGCGACGCGCCTCCGCACGATCAGCCGGCTCGACGCCCAGCAGATCATGATCAGGGAACTGCTCTTCCAGGTGCTCCAGGATCGCGCGAGCCTCGCATATGACAACCGTCTTGCCGCCTGAGCGCTCAACCAGCACCGGTGTGACGCCCGAGGGGTTGAGGGCCATAAACTCCTTGGGTTGTTCCCAGTAGCGCACGACGACTTCCTCAAACGGCAGTCGCTTCTCGGCCAAGCAAAGGCGAGCCTGGCGCGAAGCCGGGTCCAGCGGAAAATGGTGCAAAGTGCGTTCGACGCTCATCGGGGCCCGGAGGTATAGTCAATTCCACCGCATGAACAACGCCCGAACGCGCATTAAGCTCGCGTTAACAGGCCCAGGCTCAGTGCGCGTGGTCCGAATCGTAAGGTTTGCCATAGACTTCCGGAAAGGCTCCGCCGTGAGGTTCGGCCTGACCGCGCGGGTCGGGATGAATGATGATATCGGCCACCGGGAACTCACGTAGAATTCGTTTCTCCGCAGCTACAACGGCCTGATGGGCCGCCACCAGGGTGAGATCCGGGTCCAGATCGGCGTGCATCTGCAGGTGAACGACAGGGCCGGACGCGCGGGTGCGCAACTGGTGTACATCGGTGATTCGGGAGTCCTCAGTCACCAGGGCGATAATTCGCGCGCGCGCGGTGTCGGAAAGCTCCCGGTCCATGAGTTGTCCCGAGGATTCACGGAAGACCGACACCGCCCCCCAAAGGAGGATCGCACCAACCGCAAGACCCGCCAATGCGTCCAGGCTGATCAGATGAAAAGCGGCAACGGCCGCGACGCCCGCCAGTGCAATTACATTGGACGCCAGGTCCGCCGCATAGTGGATGCGATCGGCGGAAACAGCCAGGGAGGCGGTCCGGCGAAGGAGATACGACTGCGCGGCGATCAGGCCGCCTGTCATGACGATTGACAGCAGCATCACCGCGATGCCCCAACCCTCATTCTCCACTCGACCAGGCGAGATCAGGTGCAGGATTGCTTCCTGGCCAATCAGCGCGGCGGACGCGAACACCAGGCCGGCCTGTATCAGGCTCGCAAAGGCCTCGGCCTTGCCATGGCCAAAACGATGTTCGGCATCCGGCGGAGAGGCAGCGTAACGCACCGCGAAGAAAGTCACACCCGACGCGAAGAGGTCGAGACCAGAGTCCGCCATTGACGCCAGCAGAGCCACCGAGCCGCTAGCCCACCAGACCAGCGCCTTGAGCACGACGAGCGTAAAAGCAACGACGACCGACAGACCCGTCACGACACGCGTGAGGGCGGCGCCCTGATCTTGACCGATTTGCTTGGCGTTCATCGGCCCTATTTAGGCGCAACCGGTGCAATGCTACAGCGCGAACGACTCTCAGGCTGCTGCACGGGGTACCGGCCCGACATATCGCGACTGGGGACGAATCAGCCGACCGCCCTGAACCTGCTCCCGAGCGTGTGCGACCCACCCGGCTACCCGGCCCATGGCGAATACGCAGGTGAATGCGGACGCGGGAAATGCCAGGGCCTCCAGGATCAGCGCCGTATAGAGCTCCACATTGGTCTGCAGCGAACGGTCCGGTTTGCGCTCGCGCAGTATCTCCAGAGCCGCTGTTTCCACCGCTTCCGCCAGTTGCAACCGCGCCGGCGGGGTGTTCGAGGCATGGGTCAAAGCCCGGACCGCCCGCTTGAGCGCATCGGCGCGCGGATCCCGAACTTTATAGACACGATGCCCGAAGCCCATCAGCCGATCGCCGCGATCCAGCGCGCCTTCCAGCCAGGCCCGTGCTTGGGCGGCCTCGCCGACGCCATCCAACATCTCGATAACCGGGCCTGGCGCGCCGCCATGAAGCGGCCCCTTGAGCGCACTGATGCCACTCAGCACCGCCGATGTGAGGCCGGCGAGTGTCGAGGCGGTTACCCTGGCGGCGAAAGTCGAAGCATTCAGGCCATGATCCGCAACGGTCACCAGATAGGCGTCCAGCGCCTTCACTTCCGCGGACGACCCCGGAACGCCCCGGGTCATTCGCAGTATATCGCTGGCATGGCCGCGCTCGGGGTCGGGATGGATCGGCGGCTCGCCCACCCGGGCTCGGATCGCGGCGGCGGTGAACACCGCTGGCGCAGCGACAAGACGTAGCGCCGTAGCAAGATCGTCGCCATCGGAAAGACGCGCGGTCAGGGCCCTCATCACCTCAATGGGCGCGCGCTCCGCCAGACGGCGATCGAGCCCGGCTACTTCCTCGAACACTTCGCTTCGGGCGACGCCAAGCGCGGCTGTAAGATCGTCCGGCAGGGTCTCGAAGAATCCGGACCAGAGCAGGCTGATAACGTCCTCAAACGTCCAGTCGGACAGTTCGTCCAGAGATCGACCCCGGATTACCAGCCGCCCGGCCTCGCCATCGACTTCGGAGAGCACCGTCTCGGCGGCCACAATGCCTTCCAGTCCATTCACGCCATCCCGCGCGGTAGGGCTCATGATCATTCCCCTTGAAACTGACGCCTAATGATGCAAATTTCCGGATACAATCAAGATTGATCAACTTAATCAATATTGGAAACATGACCGACTGGCTGACGGCGGAACAGGCGATGGCGCGACTGGGCGTGAGGGCACAGACCCTCTATGCGTACGTCAGTCGCGGGCAGGTTCATGCAACCCCTGATCCCGACGACCCAAGACGAAGCCGGTACAGGGCGAGCGACATTGAGGAACTCACGGTGCGAAAGGCGCGTGGAAGGAAGGCGGCGGATGTCGCCGAAAGCACGATTGCCTGGGGCGAACCGGTGCTCACCTCTTCAATCACGACAGTTGTGGACGGCCTCCTATATTATCGGGGGCAGGATGCCGTGTGGCTGTCTGAGACGGAGACCTTCGAGGGGGTGGCAAGGCTCCTGCGAGGCGATGATGGCGTGGCGCTACGCCATTCTGAACGCCCCTCCCCATCAGCTGATCCCGGTATGCGGACCCGCGCATTCCAGGCGCTGGCGAGTCGCGCGGCGCTCGACCCACCCGCCAGAGGCCGATCGGCGGCCAACCTTGCGGTCGAGGGCGCGACGCTGCTGGATATCCTGGCCGATGCCGTCATCGGAGCCACGCAGAGCGGACCGATTCACGAACGCCTGGGGCGGGCCTGGGGCTGCAGCCGAGCGGGCTGCGACCTCATTCGGCGTACGCTGGTGCTGCTTGCCGATCACGAGCTCAACGCCTCAACATTCGCCGCTAGAGTAGCGGCGTCGACAGGCGCTTCGCTGGCTGCCGCGGCGCTGGCGGGGCTATCGACTTTGTCGGGCCCACTCCACGGCGGCCTGGCGCAGCGAGTCCGCGCCCTGGCGATGGAAGCGCGGAGCATGGAGGCCGAGCAGTCCGTGGCCGCCCGTCTGGCTCATTGGCCGACCGCGCCGGGCTTCGGCCACCCTCTCTACCCTAAGGGCGACCCTCGCGCGCGCGCCTTGCTCAGCGGCTTCATTACCTCACCAGTGCTGGAAGATTTTGGGCGTTCGGTCGAAACCGCGACCGGCGAACGGGCCAATATCGACTTCGCGCTTGTCGCGCTAACCGAAGCCCTTTGCCTGCCGGACGACGCCGCGTTCGCCCTCTTCGCTGTCGCTAGATGCGCCGGCTGGACGGCTCACGCCATCGAGCAGATCACCACTGGCGCTCTTATCCGCCCGCGGGCGAAGTACGCCGGGCCGCCGCCCAGGATCGTTCGACCTGAGATCTGGGGTCGTCGGCAACTGCGCGCTGGATGAGTGAAATCCCCTCAAGACTGATATGGCGGCCCATAAGAAAGCGCGACTGCCAAGCGTAACCGATACGATAGAGGGACCGATCTCCTCGAATCTCCCCATCCTCGACATAGGTAGTGATGATGGCTACCGGCAGCGTTCCTTCGCCACTGGCAGCGCCATGTGCATCGTTCAGCATACGACCAAGGCCCGGGCCGATCCAATCCAGTTCGATACGCGGTGCGGCCGCGGCGATATCTACCGGATCGGCCCGCAGCGCTGCTGGAAAAATGTAGCGTTGCGACTGGATGGCCTGGGTGGACTTCAAGGGCGTCAGCGCAATCTGGCGACCGCTGTTCTGCGCGACACCGGTTAGCACAAATGCAGCCTGCGCCTGAGCCTGAGACAGCACCTGATGTTCAACCACCGCATGCTCGCGACGGGCGTCCCAATAGCTTAGGGCCGATATGACGACCGCCAGGACAGCAGCGCCTTCGCCCAGATTGATCCAGAAGCGGCGGCGCGGCTGCTCCTCGCTCACCTCGCCGGGGCCGCAGCCGTTATGTCGGCGTACTGCCCGTCTTTTCGATAGCGATACAGGTAGGTCGGTATGATGCTTTCGAGCGGAACGGGAACGATACCGAGATCGGGCAGACCTGGCACGCCAGCCGAAACGACATTGTCCGACCGCAACAATTCGACCTGATCGGAGGTAACCAGCGGGGCGACAGGGGAGAATGCCATGAGGTCTCCGGCGAGCCCGATAACCTTGGCCAGAACAAACGGAATTGGAATCAAAGCACGATCCCTACCGATTTCCTTCAGCATCACCTCCAGCAACTCCTTGAAGGAATAGATGGTTGGTCCGCCGAACTCATACACTTTTCCCGAAGCCCCAGGCTCGGCGATGACGTGCGCGGTCGCAGCGGCGACGTCGCCGACAAACACCGGCTGGAAACGGGTATGTCCGCCGCCGATCAGTGGCAAGGCGGGTGACACTAGGGCCATCGCCGCGAAGCGGTTGAAAAAGGAATCGCCCTGACCGAAGATCACCGACGGTCGGATGATGACAGCTTGCGACTGATGCCGAAGTGTCGCCGCCTCACCCGCGGCCTTGGTCCTCGCATATGCGGACGCCGAATCAGCATCAGCCCCGAGCGCGGATATCTGGACGAATCGAGAAACACCTTGGGCGCTCGCTTCCGCCGCAACCATCTCGGCGCCTTCGACGTGGAGCGCATTGAATGTCTGACGGCCGGATTCATAGAGCACCGCCACCGCATTGATGCAGCCTTCCGCGCCGTCGAGCGCCCGCGCAACCGACGCCTGATCCCGGATATTGGCCTGAACGACTTCGATCTGGCCGACATCCCCGAGCATCGGCAGCCTGTACCCGCGCCCCGGATTGCGTACGGCGACGCGCACACGCGCGCCCTGTCGTACGAGCGCGCGGACGATTTGGCTGCCCAGGAATCCCGAACCTCCGAATACCGTCACCAGTCCCTTCATTGTCGCATCCTGCTGATCACCGAAGTTTCAGGGCACCTGCGATAGACGAGCCGCCGACTCTGCGCAACGGCACTCCATTGACGATCATCAACAGGCGCCCTATGCGTCCCGGCCTTGCGTGCAGGGGCTTCAACCTCAGCGGGCCCAGGTGGCGGAATTGGTAGACGCGCTGGCTTCAGGTGCCAGTGGCTTAACGGCCGTGAAGGTTCGAGTCCTTTCCTGGGCACCATCTCCCCGTCCGCCAATGTGCGGGCGGGTCTGGCAAAACCCTTTAGAATCTGCTAGATAATGCGGATTCCCTCCGCGAACTTCCGCCATCGTCCGTGAGTATCCGGCATCAGGTGGGGGTATCACTGGGGGTCATTTCCTCTGCGACGAAAAGCGATACCCCCAAATGGCTCTATCAGACACCGCCATCAAAGCGGCCAAGGCAACCGCTGCACCGTTCAAGCTGTTCGATGAGCGAGGCTTGTTCGTTTTGGTCACGCCGTCGGGCGGAAAGCTCTGGCGTTTGAAATATCGGTACGGAGGCAAG
>JANXTX010000308.1 GCA_025352165.1 Caulobacteraceae bacterium
CCCCACCAGGAATTGCGAGGGAACGATCGCTAATACGGCAGGTGCTTCTGCGCTGGAAATGATGAGGACGCATTGAGGTCATGGCCCCGGAATTCACCCGTTCTCGCCCACGAGGGCAGCAACATCGCTGTACTGGCCGTAGTCGAGGATCGCGCAATCGCTGAGGTCGAAATGAACCGCGGCAAGGACTGGATCCGCCATGAGTTACCCCCCCTGTTCGCCCACGGCGCGCCGTGGGTGGCGATGAGCTTAACAGGATGGGGGGCGGTTTTGAAACGGGTTGCGCGCGTGGCGCCGTCGAACCGGCGACGGCGGTGCGGGGAATTGCGGGGACACGATCCTCAATGCGGTGGGGGGTTTTGGGGGTGGAGATCTTGGGGGCGCATTGAGGTCATGTCCCCGGAATTCCGATCTACATCGGGTCGACGAAAGACCCTCATCTTCCCACGCCTAGAGGCGCGGGCCGCTTCTTCACCCAGACGGGAGAAGTGATTTGTGGTGTTATGTTGACCCTGAAACCCGGCGATCTGGTCGCCAGACTTCGCAAGGAGCAACAATGAGCAACTATCCACTGCGCCTTCCGGCGACGTTGATGGAGGAAGCGCGCGCCCTGGCCAAGGCGCAGGACGTTTCCGTCAATCAGTTCCTGGCCACGGTAATCGCCGAACGCGTCGGCGAGTTGAAGGCGTTGAACCATGTCCGTGCGCGGATCGCGCGCGCCGACCCGGCCAAGGCGCGGGCGGTGCTGGCGCTTGTCCCGGACCGCGCGCCGATGGAGGGCGATGATCTGCCGGTGTGATGGGCCCAATTTCGGGGACAGAATTCCGGGGACACGATCCTCAATGCGGTGAGGGATTTTGCGGTGGAAGGGTCGGGGCGCATTGAGGTCATGTCCCCGGAATTCCTCGACGCGATCAATGTTGCTTTCATTTGCCCTGGGCGGAGTTGCGCCCGGCTCGTCGCGCCGTGAGTTGCGATGTGATAGAAAAGAGAGGCTGCGTCAGCTGCCGCGCACTGGAAACTCGACGATGGACGTTCTTGACCGAATTACCGTGAACCCGGCCGTGATGGGGGGCAAGGCGTGCGTCCGCGGCATTCGCGTTACCGTTGGCATGATCGTCGGCCAGATCGCCGCCGGTCGCACCCTTGACGATCTGCTTTCGCACTATCCCTATCTGGAGCGCGAGGACCTGTTGCAGGCACTGCGCTACGCCGCCTGGCGGGCGGAGGAACCCGAGGTCGTGCTCGCTCAGGCATGAAGCTCATCGTCGACATGAACCTGTCACCTCGGTGGGTCGATGTTTTGAGCGAAGCGCGGTTCGAGGCGGTGCATTGGTCATCCGTCGGCCCGCCTGACGCGCCCGATTCTACGATCATGCATTGAGGTCATGTCCCCGGAATTCCTCCTGAGATAAGTTCGGCTCTAGCGACGGAAGACGAACATGGCGTCCATGGAGCCCGGCGTGCTACCTACGATCAGGTAGCGTCGGGAGCAGCGCGATGAGCGAGGTTAATCTTGCAGAAGCCAAGGCCCATCTCAGCGCCCTGGTAGCACGGGCGGAGGCCGGAGAAACGGTTTCGATCACGCGACGCGGCAAACCGGTCGCCCGCCTGATCGCCGCTGAAAAGCCGGCTGGGCCAGTTCGCCCTTCCGAAAAGGTCGACACGGCCATGCTCAAGGCGCTTACCGACAAGATGCCGCTACAGGCGGAGTCGGCCGGCGAGTTCATTCGCAAGATGCGCGACTCGGATCGCTATTGATCCGGTACCTGGATACGTCCGTCCTGATCTCCGCTTTGACGCACGAGACCGCCAGCGATCGGACCCGTGCGTGGTTCGATCGGCAAGAGCCGGGCAATCTCATTGTCAGTGACCTGGTTACGACCGAGGTCTCGGCCGCCCTGTCGATAAAGTTGAGAACTGGCGCGATTGACGAAACCGAACGCGCGGAAGCTTTGGCCGTTTACAGACACCTTATCGATCGATCGCTTCGGGTTCTACCGGTGGAGCGTGCGCAGTTCGCCGCCGCAGCGAGGCTGGCTGATCAGTATTTGCTGGGGCTCCGCGCCGCCGATGCCCTGCACCTGGCCATCCCATCCGATCACGGCGCCACGCTTTCGACCCTCGATCAGCGGCTTGCGACCGCTGCTGGTGCATTGGGTTTGGCGGCAGAGCTCGTCTAATTCTCGTGCGCGCGCCGTGGGCCAACCGGCAAAGGCGGTGCGGGGCTGTTTTCCCGGAGGGGGGCGTCGTTCTGGTTGCTGGAGCGAGCCTTGAACGGCGGGCTGCCGATTGCGATCTCTGTGGCTTTAGCCCTCGAATACGAGGACGTGCTTTTCAGGCCAGCCATGCTGGCGCAGGGTTGGGCGAGCCAGGAACAGGTATCAGCGGTGCTGGATGACATTCTCGCTCAGGCCGTTCTGGTCCAGCCGATCCGGAGCCGTCGCCGCCCGGCGCTGCCCGACCCCGCCGATGACCTGGTGCTGGAATGCGCGCTCGAAGCAAACGCCGAGGCGATCGTGACGATGAATGTCCGCGATTTCGCCGGGGCGAAAGAGACTTATGCAATGACGATCCTGAAACCCGGCGATCTGGTCGCCAGACTTCGCAAGGAGCAACAATGAGCAACTATCCACTGCGCCTTCCGGCGACGTTGATGGAGGAAGCGCGCGCCCTGGCCAAGGCGCAGGGCGTTTCCGTCAATCAGTTCCTGGCCACGGTAATCGCGGAACGCGTCGGCGAGTTGAAGGCGTTGAACCATGTCCGTGCGCGGATCGCGCGCGCCGACCCGGCCAAGGCGCGGGCGGTGCTGGCGTTTGTCCCGGACCGCGCGCCGATGGAGGGCGATGAGCTGCCGGTGTGATGGGCCCAATTTCGGAATTCCGGGGACACGATCCTCAATGCGGTGGGGGGTGTTGGGGGTGGAGATCTTGGGGGCGCATTGAGGTCATGTCCCCGGAATTCCTCGACGCGATCAATGTTGCTTTCATTTGCCCTGGGCGGAGTTGCGCCCGGCTCGTCGCGCCGT
>JANXTX010000310.1 GCA_025352165.1 Caulobacteraceae bacterium
GGGAAGTTGTCTGTACCGTCGAGCACCAGATCGACACCGGCAACCAGTGCCCTCGCGTTCTCAGGGGTCAGTTCGGAGGGCGTAGCGTCGATCACCACGTTGGGGTTAACGCCATGCAGGCGCCGCGCGGCGACCTCTACCTTGGGCGCGCCGATATCGTTTACCTCATAGAGGATCTGCCGTTGCAGGTTCGACAGGCTGACACTGTCATGATCGATCAGCACGATCCGGCCGACGCCGGCTGCCGCCAGATAGAGCGCTGAAGGCGCGCCCAGACCGCCGGCCCCTACAATCGCCACACTTGCGGCCTTCAGCTTCTGCTGCCCCGGCCCACCGATCTCGCGTAGCACCAGATGGCGCGCGTAGCGTTCGACTTCCTCGTTCGAAAAACTCATCGTCCTTGACCCGGTCTCCCCTCGCCGCCACATGCGCCAGCATGGAACAGACGCAAAACTTTCCCGACTGGCATGGCACAACCATCCTCGCCGTGCGCAAGGGCGGATCGACGGTGATCGCCGGCGACGGCCAGGTCTCCATGGGCCAGACCATCGTCAAGGGCAACGCCCGCAAGGTGCGGACCCTGGCCGGCGGGCTGGTGGTAGCCGGATTTGCCGGCGCCACAGCCGACGCTTTCACCCTGATGGAGCGGCTCGAGGCCAAACTTGAGCAGTATCCTCGCCAACTCGCCCGTGCCTGCGTTGACCTGGCCAAGGACTGGCGCACCGACCGCTATCTCCGGCGGCTGGAAGCATTGTTGATCTGCGCGGATGCGACCTCGATCTTCACGGTGTCCGGAGTGGGCGATGTGCTGGAGCCGGAGTTCGGCGTTGCCGCGATCGGCTCGGGTGGATCCTACGCCCTGGCCGCAGCGCGGGCGCTGATGGAGTTTAACCTCACCGCCGAGGAAATCGCCCGCCGGGCGATGGGCATCGCCGCCGACATCTGCGTCTACACCAACCATTCCCTGACCCTTGAGAGCGTGCACGGCGTATGACCGAGTTTTCTCCCCGCGAGATCGTATCCGAACTCGACCGTTTCGTGGTCGGTCATGCGGAGGCCAAGCGCGCCGTCGCCGTGGCCCTTCGCAACCGCTGGCGCCGGCGGCGGCTTCCGGAAGATCTGCGGGACGAGGTCACGCCGAAGAACATCCTGATGATCGGCCCAACCGGCGTGGGTAAGACCGAGATCGCCCGCCGCCTCGCCAAGCTGGCGCAATCGCCGTTCCTGAAGGTCGAGGCGACCAAGTTTACCGAGGTCGGCTATGTCGGCCGTGACGTTGACCAGATCATGCGCGACCTCGTGGAAATCGCCATTGGCATGGTGCGCGACCGCATCCGCGCCGGCGTGCGCGCGAAAGCGGAGCAGGCCGCCGAAGAGCGTCTGCTCGACGCTCTGGTCGGTCCCGGAGCCGGCCCTTCGACCCGTGAGACCTTCCGCAAGAAACTGCGTGACGGTGAGCTGGACGACAAGGACGTCGAGCTCAGTTTGGCCGACACCAGCTCGCCCATGCAGGGCTTCGAGATTCCGGGCCAGCCGGGCGCCTCGATGAGCATGATCAATCTCAATGAGATCATGGGCAAGGCGTTTGGCGGCCGCACGAAACCTCACAAGACTATAGTTTCGGCGGCCTGGGCGCCGCTTATTGCGGAGGAGGGCGATAAGCTGATCGATCAGGAGGCCTCGACGCAGGAGGCGCTGGAGCTGGCCGAGAGCTCCGGTATCGTCTTCATCGACGAAATCGACAAGGTTGCCTCGCGGGCTGATCGCGGCGGCGCGGACGTCTCGCGCGAAGGCGTCCAGCGCGACCTCCTGCCGCTGATCGAGGGTACGACGGTTTCCACCAAGCACGGGCCGGTGAAGACCGACCATGTCCTTTTCATCGCCTCGGGCGCCTTCCACGTCGCCAAGCCATCGGACCTGCTGCCCGAGTTGCAGGGCCGTCTGCCGATCCGGGTGGAGCTGAAGGCGCTGACCCGCGATGATCTGCGCCGGATTCTCACCGAACCCGAGGCCAACCTGATTCGCCAGCACCAGGCGCTGCTGGAAACCGAAGGCGTGACCCTGATCTTCACCGAGGACGCCATCGACGCGCTGGCCGACGCCGCCGAGGCGGTTAACGGCTCGCTGGAGAACATCGGCGCACGGCGCCTGCAGACGGTTCTGGAAAAGGTCGTCGAAGAGATCAGCTACTCGGCCGCCGACCGTTCCGGCGAGACCATAACGATCAACGCCGACTACGTCCGAGACCGCATCGGTGAACTCGCCAGGAACGCCGACCTCTCCCGCTTCATCTTGTAGCGCCAGCGCTACCAGGGCGCCTTGCAGGTCAGCGAGCGGGCGTGGTGGCGGCATGTGGCGGCTACGGCGTCGTTAAGGTCGCGGAAGGTTTCGATCCAGTCGGCGCCATGGCGGTCGAACACGAAATAGCTGAAGCGCCCCATGGTGAACGCCTGCGCCGTCAGTCCGTCCAGCGCAATCGGCCCAGTCACCGGTCACGGCAGGTCATTGGGATCCATCAGATCGGCGCCGGCGCCGACCACCAGTTGAGGCGGCCGGGTCGGGCCGAAGTCGAGGGCAGTGAAGTTATGCACGCGGCCTGACAGCACCATCTGCACGCCACCCAGATCGAGGTCCTTGACCGCCGCGCGCTCGCTCATCACGTGCCTATGCCCGTCGATTGTGGAGGCGGGGCAGGTCGCGCTGTCGCTGATAACGCGCGCCTCGGCATGACCCTCCACCATCTGGACCCAGGCGGCGCCGGCGCTGGCGTTTGCGCCGTGTATTAAAGAAGGAGCGCCCGCCACGGCGGCCAATATCGAGGCCCTCGTCGCAGCGTCTCTTTCGTCAATAGCGGGGAGACAGGCGTGTAACCGGGCCTTCGCCGGTCAGCGCGATGTGCGTCAGGCCATGTTCGTCATGGTTCATCCGCCATGACAACAGCTTCTGGGCGTAGCTGAGAATCTCTGATTGCAGCGATGGATCGCCGATGCGGTTGTCCAGTTCGCCGGGGTCGTTCTCCAGGTCGAAGAACAGCGGCGGCAGATTGGTGAAGTGGACATATTTGTAGCGTTCACCGCGAACCACGTTCAGCGCGCACTGATGCGAGGTAAGGCCCAGATGATCCTCTCGTCCCGGGTCTGTCACTGAGCGGAAGTCGAACTCCCAATGCGCCTCGCTGCGCCAGTTGGCCGGCGCCGGACCGCCCGCCAGGAACAGCGAAAGGTCCATGCCGTCGCAATCGGGGGGTACGTCGGCTCCGATTGCGGCCAGCAGAGTCGGCGCGACATCGACGCTCTCGGTAAAGCGGTCGACGATGCGCCCCCGCCCGGCGTTGGCTTGGGCTCGTGGGTCACGGATGATCAGCGGAATGTGATAGGACCCCTCGAAGTAGCCGCCTTTACCCAGCAGCCAGTGATCACCCATCTCCTCGCCGTGATCGGAGGTGAAGATGATCAGGGTGTTGTCATATAATCTGTTGGACTTCAGGAAACTGACCAGTCGGCCGATCTCGGCGTCCACGCGGGTCATCAGACCATAGTAGACGGCCTTGATCCGTCGCAGGCGCGCCTCAACCGCCGGCGCGCGGAAGGCGCCGTTGGCCAGTCGCCAGGCCAGCCACGGATGCTGCAGGCCTTCTTCCTCCGGGTTTGACCGGCGCGTAAATCCGGGGACGGTCAGAGGATCATAGAGTGCATTGTATGGCTCGGGAGCCACGAAGGGTGGATGCGGACGCAGCAGAGACAGGTGGGCGACGAACGGCGTTTCGGCGGATCGAATGAAATCCATCAGTCGTTCGACCAGGAATGCGGTCTCGTCGACCTCGGCCGGAAAGGCCAGCGGCCGCGGGTGGTCCGCGCCATCCTCGTAATCCGGGCCGGGATTGCGGTAACCATAGGCGCGGTCGATCCGCGCGGGCGGTGAATGACCCTTCGCCCGCAGCCAGTCTGTCCAGGCGACAGGCTCGCCGTCCAGAGGGCAGACGGGGCGGATGCCGGGCAGCAGCCCTTCGTACGATCGCAGCCGGGGATCGGCGTCGTCGAACCCGCGTGGGTCGGCGCTGGTGTCGGTGTAGCCGAATAGCACCGGGTCGTAGCCGATCGCCGCGCTCTCCAGCGCCCAGTTGCCATGCCGGCTGTCGAGTGGCGTGCCGTTGGTCACCGATCGGTGATTGTGTTGATAGAGCCCGGTGTGCAGGCAGGCCCGGCTGGGCCCGCACGGTGCGGCGTTCGCATAGTGCCTTGCGAACAACACGCCCTCGCCCGCGAGCGAATCCAGGTTTGGTGTTCGCACCGTCGAGTGGCCAAGCGCCGACAGGCAGTCTCCACGCCATTGATCTGCCGTAATGAACAGGACATTGAGCGGTGTGGACATCGATACTCCCAGGCGGCCTGTTGCGCTTCTACAGCAACCGGGCGGGCGAAAGGACCCTTACCCATTGCGGTCTGACGAATTCCTCCCATTTGAACGATCCGGCGGTTCACGCTATCAGGGCGCGACGCGAAAGGTTCGGCTATGAAAGCAACGGCCAAGGTGGCCATGTTCGGTGGCGCGGTGCTCGCGTTGGCCGTCTTGTCCGCCTTGCCGGCTTCGGCGGCGGTTGTCGAGATCGCCGTGACCGGTATCGTTCAGGCGCGCGGCCACATCCACGTCGAGCTTTGCACTCAGGACACATTTCTCAAGCCCAATTGCCCATATGTCGGATCCGCGCCGGCTATGCCGGGTGCGACGGTGGTCAAGATCGCCGGCGTTCCGCCTGGCCAGTATGCCGCCCAGGTGTTCCATGACGAGAACGACGACGGCGAAATCAGGCGCAATTTCCTGGGAATTCCCACGGAGCCGATCGGCTTTTCGAACGATGCGCCGCTTCATCTGCACGGCCCACGCTTCACCGAAGCCGCCTTCGCAGTTGAACATGGGGTGGAGAAGATCACCCTGAAACTGCGGGACCTGCTACGCGGCCTCCACTGAGGCGTCGAAGGTCAGGCGCCTTCGAACATCTCCGGCGAAAAACGGTCGGCGCCGTCAAGCCAGGCGACAATTTCGCGAGCGCCCGGATGGTCTATTGCGGCATATTCCTCGCGTAGCCTGGGGGCGACGTCGCCGAGGCGATCGAGACCGCGGTCCTGGAACAACGCAAGATGACGCCCAACTCTTCCCGCAAGGTCGGCGCCAAGAACTTCGACTGCCGCACGTGTAAATGCCGCTGAGTACGCGTAGGCATCGCCAAGGCGGTAACTCTCCGCCAGAGTCAGGGCGGGAATTCGCATCAGCACCGGCTGTAATGCCGGGTTCACTGCATGGCCGGCGATGACATCGGCTAGCGACGCCGGCCTGCCGGTAAAGGCGCGCAGGTGCAGGTGCTGCGACATCACCGGGCCGTCGTTGACCGGATAGTTGTCCCACAGCAGCGGCTTGCGTCGCATCTGTTCGGCTATCCCGGTCAGGTAGCCCGGTCTGTATTCGGATGAACAGACTTCCTCGCCCGTCCAGAAGATATCGATAGAGGGATCAAGCGTGGCGCCGAGGTGGGCCAGGTAGCCCGGCGGGCGTTCTCCGAAGAAACGGTCGAGCACCGGATCGTCGGTATAGTAGGTCGGGCAAACCGCTATCCGGTCCGCGCGGGTGTGTTCGGCGATCCAGTGGACGATCCGCGTCTGGGTATCCGCCAGTTCGGCGAAATCACCTCGCATGTCGTCGAAGAGAATCGCCAGTTGGCGAACGCCGAGCGCGTCCAGTGACGAGAGCTTGCGCCTGAGCGAGTCGCGCGCGTGGTCGTCGAAGTCGCGATAGATCTCGAACGGGCTGAGGCCCACGCCAAATCTGACGCCGAGTTCGCCACAGCGGGCCGACAAACGACGTAGCGGTTCGGCCATTTCCGGCGGGTGGTCTTCGCGCCAGCGCTTGCGCAAAAATTCATCCGCCTTCGGAGCATAGATATAGAACTCGTAGCCATGGCCGGCGAGATGAGCGACGGTCTCTTGCCTCGCGCGCCACGTCCATGGCCGGCCGTAGTAACCTTCGACAATTCCGAGTTCGACGCTCACGCTGCCGCGACGCCTACTGTTACAAGCCAGTGGTCGATCGCGGCGGTGACCTCATCGGCGTTCTTGAAGCCGCGGGCCAGCATCGAATACTGATTGTCGGGGCGAGGACCGATAATCAGCGTCGGAAACCCGGAAACGCCGGCGTTCAGTGACGTGTTGTAGTCGCCCCAGGTCTGTTGCTTCGCGGCGTCCGATTTCAGGTCGTCAAGGAACGCATCTCGTTTCAATCCCAGTTCCGCGGCGATATCGGACAGGACCTCGAGATTGGTCACGTCGCGTCCCTCCACATAGAAGGCCCGGTGGACAGCCCGGAGGCAGGGCAGCGCCACGGCCGGATCGGCCCGGCGGGCGACGACCACGGCTCTCGCCGCCGGGTCGGTATCATAGACGAATCCCTCATTGTCGACGACGCAGGCGCCGAACGGTTGGCCGGAGGCCTCGGTAATCTTCGACCAGTGGCCACGAAGGCCGCGGCTGGCCTCCGCCGTCATCGGCGTGACATTGCCGGGGCGCAAACCTCCCAATACCAGCCGGATCGGCAGGGTCGGGCCGTAACGCGCCTCAATTACCTCGGTCACCGCCGAAAAACCCCAGCACCAGGAACACATCGGGTCGGTGAAATAGATCAGGTGCGGGTTGCTCATACGCGCTCGCCGGGAAAGATGCGGAGGAAGTTTTCCATATAAAACGCGTCGCGCACCGCCCCGCCCCGCTCGCCGAGTGCGGTCTCGAAACGGGCGATGGGGTCGCGGCCCCCCTCGATATGCGGATAGTCGCTGGAGAACAGGTAGAGCTCCGCATTGGACTGGTCGATCAGGTCTCCGACCGCCTCGAACACGAATGGCGTGAAAGCCATCTGTTGCGTCAGTTGCTGCGATGGGGTGCGCGAGAAGGCCGCGAGGTTCTTGTCGGCCCTGCTCCAATGTTTCGCCACCCAGTCAAGCCGCGTCAGCAAGGCGGGAACCCAGCCGGCGCCGAGCTCGACGCTGGCGCCGCGCAAAGTCGGATTGCGCTCGAATACCCCGTCGAGGACCATCATCGAGATGAAGGTCTCCGGTCCCTGGTGCAGGACGGCGACGTCCTTGGTGCGCAGGTTCTCGCCGCCGCCTAGCCAGTCGCGTGTCGCCGAGCGACCATTGTTTGCCCATGCCTTGGCCAGTTGCAGCGGTGATCCGCCGACGTGCAGGACGAAAGGCGTGCCCGATTCCGCCAGCTTCGCCCAGAAAGGGTCGAAGTCGACGTGGCCGGGCGATTTGTCGCCGCACGGCCGATGCGGAACCCAGACAGCCTTAAGTCCGGCCTCCAGGGTGAAGTCGAGTTCCTCGAGCGCCAGGGACGGTTCGTCGAGCGGGATGATCGCCACCCCCATCAGTCGTGCGTCGTCAGCGCAGAAGGCGGCCATGTGCCGGTTATGTGCGCGCGCGCCGCCGTATCGTCGACGCGGTTCGATCTTGGAACTCGGCGAAAACGGCATGGCCACGCTATGGGTCGCGAACACCAGCTGCTTCTTGAAGCCGAGCATGTCGACCGCGCGTGAACGGTCCGCGGCGTCGAATGCGCCGAGCGCCTGAATCTCCTTGGATTTCTCGATCAGCCGGTCGCCCAGCGCGATCTGTTCGGCGATATGTTCGGCGCTGTGGCGTCCGCCTTGCGCCATGATCACCGCGACCTCCTCATCGGTGACGATCGAGGCGCTGTAGCTGACCTCCGGAATTTCGTCGCGTACAACGGGGTCGGCAAACTTCGTCAGGAAGTCCGGCAGCTCCATGATGTGGCTGTCGGCGTCGTAGAAGGCGCGGTTGGCCGGAGCGTAGGTCAAGGGTGTTTCCTGCTGTTGCCTTTTCTTCGCCGCAATCTGCTCCGAACCGAACAGCTTGTCACTGTGCGAACTGGCGTCCGCGCCAGCATTCTAGTGTGGGCCCCAGTGCCTCCTTGAGCGCTCCCAACCAGGGTTCAAAATTGCGCCAATGCTCCAGGCCCTCGCGGTAGATCGGGCGTCGAACCTGCTCGGAACTGGCCGTCCGCACGGCCCGCTCGTTCTCGAAAAACCGCAGACACCCCTGTTCGAACGGAAGACCACAGTAGTCGAGCAGGCGGCGAACCTGAGATTCCATGTCCTCGACCATGTCCTCATAGAAGACGCGGTGGACGCGGCCGGGCAGAACCTGGTCGAAGTGGTCCATCAGGTCGACATAGTCGGCGTAGTAGCGGCCAACATCGGTCAGGTCATAGGAAAACCTGTGGCCACGGGCGAAATGCTGCTTGAATGCCGAGAAGCAGGCGCCGAGCGGATGACGGCGTGCGTCGATGATCCGGGCATTGGGCAGGATCAGTTGGATCAGCCCGATGTGGCGGAAGTTGTTGGGCATCTTGTCGATGAAGCGTGGCCGACCGAGCTTTCGGTGAATACGGGTCTCGTGCAAATACTGCTCGCCCAGCGCCGCGAGACGCTCACTGTCCAGGAGAGCCAGGACATCGGGGTAAGATGCCGCGTCCTCGCCGGTCTGGCGGCCCGGGGGATCGCGGCCGAGCGCGCGGGCCATCGCCACCAGATTGGGCAGCTCGAAGGTGCCTTCGACCATCGAGTGACTGGCGAGGATCTGTTCGATCAGCGTCGAGCCGGATCGGGGCAGGCCGACGACAAAGATCGGGTCCGCGGCCAAAGATCCGTCGCCGGCCCGCGTGGCAAAGAATTCCGGCGTGAACAGCGCCTTGCTCCGTCGCGCCTGAGCGGCCGTCGCGCGGGCGTCATAGGGTGCTTCGTCGCGCCGCAGTTTGGCTCCGGCGGCGTAGTGCTCGAACGCTAAGGTGAATTCGCCGCGGTCCTCCATCGCCTTGCCAAGCGCAAAATGTAGATGCAGGCGGTCTTCGGAGGTCAGGTCCGTCCGTACAAGGAGCGCCAGCATTCCACGTTCATCGTCCGACGAGAACCGGTAGGTCTTGAGATTGGCGAGGCTCCAATAGGCTTCGCCAAGGGACGGTGTCAGGGCGAGGCAACGACTGTAGGCGGCGACCGCGTCCTCCATCCGCCCGGCGGTGCGCAGGGCATGGCCATAGCTGAGCCAGATCTTGGGTTGATCGCGGAACTCGGCCAGAATCTCCTCATAAAGCGCGATGGCGCGGCCGTATTCGGCCACTAGACCCAGCGCCGCGGCCATCAGGATACGATAACCCGGATCGCGCGGATCCTCCGCCAGCAGCTGTTCGATCTGCGGGATGGCCTGCGCCGCCTTCTGCTGGCGGTGGAGCACGATGGCATAGTTGTGCCGCGCGCCGACAAAACTCGGCGCAAGCTCCAGACACCGGGCCAGGAGGTTCTCGGCGTCTTCATAGCGCCCCAGGCGCGTGCCGGCCTCGGCCAGCATGCGTATCGCGGCTACGTCGGTGGGGAATGCCAGCAGGTGCGCCCGCAGAAGCCTTTCGGCGCGCGGCAGGTCGTCCTCGCAAAGCGCGAGCGCCGCCTCCATCAGCACGGGATCGTTGACAGAGGCGCGGATCTGCCGGGCATAGGCGGCGTCGGCTCCGGCATTGTCGCCCAGCAGCGTCAGCTGATCGCCCAGGGCCCGCCACGCCTCGGGCATATCCGGCTTCAGCGCGGCGGCATGGCGTAGCGCGGCTATCGCCGCGTCCGTGCTGCCTAACGCCGCGAGAGCCTGACCAAGTTCGAAATGGACACTGGCGGCGCGCGGCTGTTGCCGCGCCAGCGGCTCAAGAATAGTCCGGGCGGCGACTGGATCGCCAAGACGCCGCCGAGCCGTGCCGGCCACGAGCGCGGCGCGAGGTTCACCGGGAACGACTTTGAGGATTTCACGCGCCTGCGCTTCCGCCATTTGCGGATTGCCGGCCAGAAGCCGGTTGGCATGCGCAAGCGCGACTTCAAGCGACCCGGAGGGCGCCTCGGCGTCCGTTACCGCCATGGCTGGAATCCTCGAACCGTTGGATGCATGGCGCGTTGTACGCCCAGTCGCGGCCCTCGGGGAACAGACCCACTTGGTGGAGGTCCGCCCGCCCCTAGAATTTCTCGCCGAGCTTGATGCCGATGGTCATCGGCTGAATCGGAACGACATAGAGCGCGGCGGGAACGCCCGGATACGAGGCCGCGCAAACGGCGGTGGTGCACGACGTGTAGCGGTTCTGCTGGCCCCGGGTGTCGAACGCGTTCTTGATGTAGAGATCGACGGAAAGATTCTTGCGCTCGGCGCCGATTGAGAAGTCCGCCGTGGCATATCCAGGCATGGTGCCGAGCAGGGCATTGTCGGCGGTGCGCAGGCCAGCGAAGTTCATCGACTGGTACAGCACCGAGGCCTGAACGTGTGCATTCCAATCACCCAGTTCGAACGTGTAGCGGCCGGTGAGGTTCCCCTTGAACCTGGGTGTGTATGGCAGTTGCTGTCCATGCAATGCGAGCGCATCAGCGTCGGAGCAGGTGGGAATGACCAGCCCGTTAATATCCGTTCCGCAGAAGTTCTTGGTCAGCTCGGCATGGTTGTACGCTCCACCGCTGGACAGGTTGAAGTGCGAACTCACTTGCCAATCCAGGCTCGCCTCGACGCCGAGAACCCGCGCCGACGGCGCGTTTTCAACGATCGTAAAGCTGTTGAGTCCCAGGAAAGAGAACTGGAATTTGTTCCATTCCTCATCATACAACGCGCCGTTGAAACGCAGGCTGCGGTCGAGCCAACTGGTTTTCCAACCGATCTCGTAGTTGTCGAGCGTGTCGGCCTGATAGGGACCGAACTCGGTGCGCCGGTTCACGCCACCCGGCCGATAGCCGGTTGAATATGTAAAGTAGACAAGCTTCTGGTCGTCAATATGGTAAGTGAGATTGATTTTGTGGGTCTCGCCGGATGCAGCTACCGAATGGTTCAGATCGACGCAGGGCGCGTCCCGGAAGGTCTGGCCAGGGTAATTATGACATTGTGATTCCCCCGTGTGAGAACTGTAGCCCGCGCCGAAACCGAAGAATCCGACTAGAGAATTGTTGTAATGATAACCTCGGATACCGGCAGAAATTGTGAATTTGCTTGAGATGTCAAACGACGCTTCAGCGAACACAGCTTCGTCGCGATCGACACGGTTCTGATCCGTTAACCAGATCGTATTCGGCCAACCGGTCACGCTGATCTGTGGGCCCAGGCCTTGAATCTGGTAGTCCTGGACGATCAGGTGGGTCTGGCGTTGCTGGAACAGGCCGACGATAAAGCGGAAGCGGTCGGTCGAGGGCGACGCAATACGGATTTCGTTGCTTTCCTTGTCGAACCGATCGTGGCCGACGATTTCCTGCTGTGGGTTCGGCAGCCCGTTTCCGTTGGCGTCGACCCAATACAGATTGGATTGATAGACTTGCTCATAGGCCACCGAATAATCGGTATAATCCGACAAGGTGTCCACCGCGCGCGAGAAATAGCTCCCCGAATAGGTAAGGTCGTAGCGTCCGAGCTTGCCGTTGATATTGAGGGCCGCCTGCAACCAGCGGTCACGGTCTTTGTCGGCATTGAATCGCTGCGTCCGAAGAGCGCCTACCGACGGCTCGTAGCCGAACACGCCGGGCGCCCACAACTCCTGCGCCACGACCGTCGGCATGATGGTCCAGCTCGATCCTAGGTCGATCTTGAGGGCTGCGCGACCGCCGATGGTATCGACGTGGTTGAAATCGTTCTTCACGAAATGGCTATTATCGATGGTGTTGGCCGGCGGGCCCACGAACGGGCGCGTTCCCGGGACGTTGTCGATGTAGCCTGCGTCGCGCTCGGCAAAACCAACGAGGCGGATCGCAATGTTCGACGCGAGCGGAACGTTGACGAAGCCTTCGACCGTGCCGCCCTGGCCGCCATGATCGACGGTGTTGCCCTCAAGGTTGAACCCACCGCTGAATCCGGACGTGGTCGGCTTGTTGGTGATGATCCGCAGCGTCCCGGATTCGGAACTTGCGCCGTACAATGTTCCCTGTGGCCCTGGCAGCACCTCCACCCGCGCGATATCATAGATATGAATATCGAGTGTCCCACCGATGGTCGTGATCGGCTGTTCGTCGAGATAGGTCCCCACACTCGGGAGGGGGCCGGAGTGGTTGGCGTTGTCGCCACTGGCGATGCCGCGCATGTATATACTGGCGGTGTTGGGGCCGGCCGACTGAAACGCGACACTCGGCATGAACTTCACATAGTCCTGGAAGTTCGCAATGTTAAGCTTGCTTAAGGTCTTGGTGTCGAGGGCCTGAACACTCAACGGCACCTTCTGTAGGTTTTCCTCGCGCTTGGAGGCGGTGACGATGACCTCGCCCAGAGTGGTTGCCGAGGATGCGGTGTCGGTTGTCGCTGTCGATTCGGCCGCCGTGGCTATGCCCGCCCCGCCAAGAACCGTGGATGCCAACAAGAGTGCGGGAAGGGTCCTGCGCGCCAAGTGAGCGGGCTGCGGATTCCAGATACGATTCATTATCGACTTACCCCAGTCATTGACCTTGATGGCAGTACACGCGGGGCTTGCCGCCCTCGTCAAGCGGGCAGGCGTCGACTGGCATCACAGACGTCAACTATCGCGACAGGCGTTACCCGATTGACACAATCTGCCTACTTCGCAGGCGGAATGCCTACATTGGCGGAGGGGCGCCGTTTACCCCGATCAGCACGCGACTCGCGGCCAGGGTTCCGTCGGGAGTTTTCGCCGGCAGGATGAAGACGGCGACACCAGGCGTCAGCATTGATCGCGCGCCGGGCGCTGTCGCGACTACCGGGACATTCGGCGGCACCAGCACATGCCGCGTCGCGCCGGGATAGGCGACCTCGAGCATGCGGCCCTTGGGGCCCTCGATAACCTGACCGACCGTTCCGTTGGTCATCATCGATCCTGGTTTGAGGTCCCACGGGTAATGGCCCTCGCCGATTTTCACACCCGGCGGGAAGACGTGCACTTCCAGTGAGCGTCCGGTCCCGTCCGGCTTTTCGACTTCAGTGGTGCCGATGAAACTGCCGGGCTGGATGGTTGCGACGTCAACGGGCCTCATCACGACGACCGCCCAATCCGCGGTCAGCTTGATCGGGATTCGCGCACCGTGCTTCGGCTTGATGACCACCCGGTCCGCTGTGACTTCGACCACTTTGCCGCGGATATTGTTCGGCGCGGCGGGAGCCTGCGCCTGCGCCGACAGCGCAAGAATCATTCCAACGGCCGCGATGCCGGTTCCGATAGTGCGCATGGCTGAAGACCCTCTGAGGATATTTTCCCAAAAACTAGCACGGATCAGTCCAGACGCCAGTGCATTCCGTGTCGAAAGCGGGTCAATCGATCGAAGCCAATTTTTACCACCAAGTTCACGAAGGACACGAAAGAGAAAGCCAGAAAGTAGGATTGCGCTTCGCGCGAAGCGCCAAATCTACCCCTTGCTGAACTTCTTCGTGTCCTTTTCGTCCTTCGTGGTTGAATATTTCTTGAGGTCGCCGTCGATTGCAGACGTTGCGATTGAGAGAGTGCCCAATTCAACCGCAAGCGGGCGGGGGCACATATCGAACACGGAACAAACGCACCCGCGCGGTGCATTTTCTAAAAAGCCGCCGCGCGGGGTTACCTGTGCGCGTGCTTGGTTTTCTTGGCCGCCTTGACCGTCGTGGCCGGCGTCGCCGGCGTCGCCACGACGTGCGAGGGCTCGGCGGGCACGTCCATGCCAGCGTTCTTGGCCAGGCAGGCGCCTGTGTCCGACATTGCATGTTGCCCCAGGCAGAAGATGTCTTCGTAGTTGGGTTTGGCCACCGCCAGGCACTGATGCAGGTTCAGCTTGGCCATGTGCAGGCAGGCTGTGGAGTCGTCATCCGTCATGATCGAGGTGAGATTGTTGTAGGACTGGTCTGTCGCCTCGCCGAGCGCCGCGATCGCGGCAAGCTGCAAGGCATGGGCGACCAGCGGCGTATAGGGCGGCTCCGAAGGCGCCGCGGTAATGTGCAGAGGCGCAACACCACTGGCGGCGCGTTGCAGCGCCGGAATCTGGTCGTCGGCGGGAGGGATCGGATTTTCAGCCGCGGCCTCGACCGCGGCAAGCCTTGCCGCACGGCCGGCGACCTCCTCTTTCGACCATGCCTGGTGTTGCACCGCGTAGGCGGCGAGCTTGATGGTTCTGCCGGCCGCGTAAAGCTGCAGTCCGGCGACGCCCAGCGCCTGCCTGGCAAGCCCGGCCGCGGCGTCGGAATCCTTGAACTGAAAGACGTAGACCGGATTGTAGAGGATATAGCCGGCCATCTGATGACGATACTCCGGCGTGGAGCCGGCGGCGCGCAGTTGGGAAACAAAGGTCTGGTCCGCCAGGGCGGCAACCGCGGCATAGGCGATTGCTCCCCGCACCAGCGCTTTCGGTTCATAAGCTGCGCCGGCCTTGAGGGATTGAGCCACTTCGGCGCCGCTTTTGAAATCGGGAGATGTCGAACTCACCTTGCCAAGCCACGCCTGATAGGCCGCGGCGTCAGCCAGCATCGGATAGGGCAGCCCAGCCGCGGCGGCGGGGGGCGGCGGTGGCGGGGGTGCAACTTCCTCGACAGGCGCGGGCTTCGGCCGCGCCATCGCGATGGAAAAGGAGGCGGCGAACACTGCCGCGGCGACCAGCGCAATTGCGCGCGGACGACGAACCGTAACCATGCCCAATATGTCTCCTGGATGACGCGGACAGAGCAATTGCGCCGCCGAATCGGCGAGAATGTGACTGTCTACGCGGACTCGATGCCGGTCAGTCGAACAATTTCGACACCGACTCCTCGTTGGCGATCCGCCGGATAGCTTCGCCTATAAGACGAGCGCAGCTTACCGACCGAATCTTGCCGCCGATATCGCGCCCTTCGCCGAAGATTGAATCGGTGACCACCAGCTCCTTGAGAACTGAGTCGTTCACCCGTTGAACGGCCGCGCCGGAGAGGACACCGTGGGTGATATAGGCGGACACCTCCGCCGCACCGGCTTCCACCAGCGACTTGGCCGCGCTGCAAAGGGTCGTGCCGGAATCGACGATGTCGTCGAAGATGATCAGGCGACGGCCGGCCACGTCACCGACGATATTGGCGACTTCCGATTGAGCCGGCCCCTGGCGGCGCTTGTCGACGATTGCCAGGCCCGCGTTCAGTCGGCTCGCAAGCGCCAGGGCGCGAACGACACCGCCGACGTCAGGCGATACGATCAACAGGTCCTGGGTGTCACGATAGTGGGCCTGGACATCAGCGGCCATCAGTGGCGCGGCCTGCAGGTTGTCGGTCGGTATGTCGAAGAAGCCCTGGATCTGACCGGAATGCAGGTCCATCGTCAGCACCCTGTCGGCTCCGGCGCGCGTAATCAGATTGGCGACCAGCTTGGCCGAGATTGGCGTGCGTCCGCCGGTTTTGCGATCCTGCCTCGCGTAGCCGAAATAGGGTGTGACGGCGGTGATCCGCCGCGCGGACGCTCTCTTCAGCGCGTCGATGCAGACCAGCAGCTCCATCAGATTGTCATTGGCCGGAAAGCTGGTGGACTGGATGACGAACACGTCTTCGCCACGCACATTCTCGTCGATCGTCACCCAGGCTTCGTTGTCCGGAAAACGTTTCACCTGCGCCCGCGTCAATGGGACATCCAGGGATTGCGCGATCGCGTCCGCCAGCTTGCGATTGGAATTGCCGGCCAGCAATTTCATATGTTGACCCCTACTGCCGCAGCGCATTCTTGAGACTCACGGGCCGCTTCTAGCAGGGCGTGGCCGGTGAACAAGGTCTTATGCCTCCAGCATGATCGCCGACAGCTGCCGGCCATAGTCGGGTTCGCCGCGCTTGAAGGCGCGACGATTGGAAAAGAACAGGTCTTCCGCCGCCATCGTGTCGTGGCCGAGCCACTCCGCCCGGGTGACGCCGGCCTGCGCCAATCGCCAGAGTACAAACTCCGGAAGATCGAACAGACGCTTGTCGGGCGCGGCTCCAGACGAAAAGAAGCGGGACGAGGATTGGTCCACCGCGTCGAACTGCTCGGCGAAATCCAGGCCGACTTCATATGATTCCGGACCGATGCATGGCCCCACCGCCGCCACCATCCGCGCCGGATCCGCGCCTGCCGCGACCATTGTCTCAACCGCTGAGCCGATGACGCCGCCCAACGCGCCGCGCCAGCCGGCGTGGACTGCCGCGACCACGCGCGCTTGCGGTTCCGCGATCAGCACCGGTGCGCAATCCGCGGCCAGTGCGCCGCAGATCAGGCCCGCGCGGGCAGTGACGACGCCATCCGCCTTGGGGCGTCCCGCGTCCCAGGGGGCATCCGCCATGACCACGACAGGCGAGTGGACCTGATCGCAGGTCAGCAGATCCTCGGGCGACTGGTCGAAAGCCAGAGCGGCCCGCCGACGGTTTTCGGTCACGCTGACCGCATCGTCGGCCGAGCCCGGACCGACGTTCAGGCTATGATAAATTCCTTGGGAAACGCCGCCCGCCCGGGTGAAAAACGCATGGCGAACCCCGGGTAGGGATGAAAGCAAGGGTGAGCTGAGGAAGGGCGGAGCTGTCATCGTGGTTCCGGAGGCGGGGCCAGAAGCGGGGAGTAGACCCGGGCGACCTTGAACAGTTCACCCATCTGCGCGGCTGACGTCAGTCGTTCCAATTGTCGGGTTATCAAGTCACTCTTTGCCGGGTTTGTCCTGGCGAGGGCCGAGGCGCGAACCTCGATGCCCATCCGACGCAGGAATTCCGCCTGGGTGAGCAGGGGGGCGATGTCTGCCCCCCCTCGCTTCGCCGCGGCCATGAAGGCCGGAAAATCGACATGAGCGGTCAGATCGGCATGACCGGGACTGGCGAGCGGGCTTTCCTTCTGGTGGCCGCGCAGGGCCTGCAGTGTATCTCCCGGTCCCTTCCGATCTCGCCCGTAGTCGATGAAAAGTCCGGCTCCGGGCGTACCGGCGAGCAACTCGCCGATCCCTTCGCCGAACGCCTCGAGCGCGGCCGAGCGCTCCTCGACCACGCCCCCCGATGAGGCTGAATATCCGTTCGCGTTTCGGCTGACGAAGGCAAGTTTGCCGCTCGCGTCGACGCCGACACATCGCTCCCGGAGCCCGCCGGCGTCGGCAACCCATTGATCGATCGGCAGACAGTCGAGGAACTCATTGGCCAGGATGATAACCGGCGCGTTGGTTGGAACCTCCCCAAGGTTTTTCGCCCAGTTGACCCCCGTTCCAGCCAGGCGGGCCGCCTGCTTGGCCTGAAGAGGTGTGCTCGTTTCAACCAGCCACACCTCGGCCGCCGCCAGAAAGGTCGGAGCGGCGCGACCTGCCCGCAGCACGTCGCTCATCATCGTCCCGTCGCCGGGGCCCAGTTCCACCAGCCGAAACCTGGCGGGGCGACCAAGACCATCCCAGATTGTGATCGCCCATAAACCCAGCATCTCGCCAAAGATCTGCGAGACCAGCGGTGCGGTAATGAAATCACCCTGGGATCCAAGGTCCGGGCGTCGGGCATAATAGCCGTCGGCTGGGTCATGCAGGCATCGGTCCATATAGTCCGACACCCGTATCGGGCCGCGCTCGACGATCTCGGCGATCAGCCGTTCACGCAGGCTCATGAATCTCGACGGCGGAGTTGCGCCAGGCACGCCAGATCAGCCAGGCCCCGCCGACGACCATCGGAACCGACAGCATGATGCCGACGGTCAGGCCGAACGGCAGGTCGCGCAGTCCCGCGTCCGGCATGCGCACATTCTCCAGCGAGATTCGAAACGCGCCGTAGCACGCCAGAAACAGCCCCGCAGTCGCGCCCGGCCGGCGCAGCCACTCGAACCGGTATGTCACCAAACGCAGGATCAGGAACAGAACCAGACCCTCGAGCGCCGCCTCGTAAAGCTGGCTCGGGTGCCGCGCGATGTATCCCGCCACGCAGCCGCCTGTTGCTTCCGGCTCGATGTGATGGCCGCAGAACACCATGCCCCAAGGCAGATTGGTCGGGCGGCCCCAAAGCTCGCCATTGATAAAATTGGCTAATCTCCCAAAGAAGAGCCCGATCGGCGTACTGGCCGCGACGATATCCGCCAGTCCAAGGAGGCTGAGCTTTCTGAGGTGGGCAAATAGCAACAACGCGATGGTGACGCCCAGAATGCCGCCATGGAAGCTCATGCCGCCGTGCCAGACCCTGAATATCTCCAGGGGGTCCGCCGCCAGGCTTGCCCGCTGATCCGCCAGCGGCAGCATGTAGAACAGCACATAGCCCGTGCGACCGCCGACGATGATGCCCAGCGTCAGCCACAGGATGAGGTCATCTAGCTGAAGGGGTGTCAGCGCGGGTGTCCGCCCCTTCCAGATTCGGTCATTGCGAATCAGATTCGCCGCGTAGCGCCAGCCGAGCAGGATGCCGGCGATATAGGCGAGCGCGTACCAGCGGATGGCGAAAGGACCCAGCGTAAGCCCGCCGAGGTGCAGCGCCGGAATCGGCGGCAGAACGAATGGGCTGATATCGGGAAACGGCAGTGCCATATCGCCTCATATCGCGATCGCCCGGCAAGGTATAGAAACAGGGCAATCGGGTGAACGATTTCCAGGCCGGGAATTGACGACGAGCGAAGGGAAGAGCGCACCACAAAGACACAAAGGACACGAAGAAGATCGGAAGGGCAGATTCTGGCGCTTCGCGCGTAGCGCATTCCATCCTTCTTCTCGCCATCCTTCGTGTCTTTGTGGTGCGCTCTTTCTTCCGGCGGTCTCGCCACCGATCAAGCCAGAGGGTCAACGCGGGTTCACCTGATTGCCCTGGCTATAGAAAGCCGCTGTTCGCTTTTCGGCGCCATTTAGGCTAGAGCAGGCCCATGCAGACGCAAAACCCATTCCTCGATGAGATGGCGAAGCTCACGCAGGCGGCCATGGGATTGGCGCATGCGGCCGGCGAAGAAGCCAAAAGCGCCTTCCGGGCTCAGGCAGACAAGCTGAGCGCCGATCTTGACCTGGTGCGCCGCGATGAATTCGAGGCCCTCAAGGCTGAGATCGCCGATCTTCGCGCCCAGATCGCCACACTGAAAGTCTCCAGGGACGACTGATCCTTGCGAGACGAAATCCGCAAAGCAGATTAGCTTGGGTGTCGTAAGCGATTCACCCGCGCGGGCGGCGCGCTACCGCCCACGAGCCTGAAGGACGCCAAGGCCGCCATGGACATCCCCCGCCCGGAAGAAGACGACACCCTGATCACCCTCGATCCCCTGGATGTCGTCGAACATGTGCTGACAGCCGAGAATCTTTCTTTCGATCGCACCGACGATGGCGACCTCGCCTTCGTGCTGACCGGCGACTGGAAGGACTATGAGCTCTGGTTCGCCTGGCGGCCCGAGGCTGATTGCCTGCAGCTTTGTCTTTCCATTGATCTCAAGGTCGAATCATCCGGCCGCGAGGCGGCGTATGCGCTGATCAATCTGATCAACCAGCGTGTCTGGCTCGGACATTTTGAGGTGTGGGCGGATGACGGCGAAGTGGTGTTTCGCCACGCCATGGCTCTGCCAGAAGGTGAGCGCCCGAGCCTTGCGCAAACGGCCTCGATGATCGACGCCGCCATGGAATCAGCGGACCGCTTCTATCCCGCGTTCGATTTTCTGATCAAGGGCGGCAAGTCACCCGCCGAAGCCATGGCGGCCTGTATGTTCGAGACCGTCGGCCAGGCCTAGGAAGCCGGAATGTCGGCCAAGCCTATTCTGATCGCCGGCGCCGGACGCATGGGCGGCGCGATCATCGCCGGCTGGCGGCTGGCCGGCGCCTTCGCCGCGAGCGATCTGATCATTCGCGATCCCTATCCTGGGGACGCAGCCATTGCCGCCTCCGCCGGCGGCGCGAGCCTCAATCCCCCCGATGGGGATCTCATGGACGCCGACACCGTGCTTCTGGCTATCAAACCACAGGGTTGGCGCGAGTCCGCGGTGGCTCTCACGCCACTGATCGCGCCCAATGCGGTCATCGTCTCAATCCTTGCCGGGATTGCCGCACCGGATATCTCCGCCGCGTTCGGTGGTCGTTCCGTTGCGCGAGTGATGCCGACCACGGCGGCGGCGATCTGTAAGGGAACGGCAAGCGTCTTCGCCGTGGATGCGAATTCGCGGGAACGCGCCCGTGGCATGTTCGAACCTCTGGGGACGGTGGTCGACCTGTACGACGAAGACCTTATGCATGCCGCCACCGCCGCATCTGGTTCGGCTCCCGCCTACCTCTACGCATTCATCGAGGCGCTGCAGTCGGCCGCCGCCGCCGCCGGCCTTGACGCCGTAGCCGCGGCGAGCCTGGCCAGATCAACGATTACCGGCGCGGCGGCATTGCTGGCGAACAGCGGCGAGGATCTGGGGGAACTGCGCCGTCAGGTGACGTCGCCCGGAGGCACAACCCAGGCCGCGCTGGAGGTGCTCATGGGGGCAGGGGGCTTTGCCGAACTGCTCGACCGCGCCGTGTCGGCGGCGGTCGCGCGTTCCCGGGAACTCGGATCATGAGCATTGACGCCGCCGCCGACGCCCTGCTGCAACTCGCCGCCGACAGGCCCTGGCGCTATATTTCCTTGCGTGACGTAGCGGAAAGGGCCGGCATCCCGTTCGCTGAACTCTATGCGCAATCGCCTGGCAAGAACGCCCTGCTGGCGCGGCTATCCGCGCACTACGACAACGCGGCGCTGGCGACCGCGGAGAACCCCTCCGAAGATATCCACGATCGCCTTTTCGACGCGACCATGGCGAGAATCGAAGCCATGGGTCCCGACCGTGATACCTTGATCGTGATCGCCCGCGATGCCGGGCCGCTCGCGCTCGTCCCGCATTTTCCAGCGACGGCCCGGGCTATCCTCGAAGCGGCTGGCGTGGAGGCGACGCCGCCGCGGCTCGCCGCGATGACCGCCGTCTGGGCGCGCATCGTGCAGGTCTGGCGCGACGACGAGGGCGCATACAACCGCACCATGGCCGAGATCGACAAGCGGCTGAAGGAAATGCGCGGCCGCCTGACGCGAATTCGCGCCGGATTCTAGATCACCCCACCCACCCGCCGCCCCCCGGACCGCCGGGTTTGTCAGCCCATAGGCGCTAGGATAAGGCGTTTTTCCGCACTCGCCCCCTTGAGGCTGCCGGACGCACACGTCTCGAAGGTGTTCCCCTGTTTACTTCTCCCGACTGGGAGAAGAAGGGGCCCGCGCCTCTTGGCGTGGGAAGATGAGGGTCTTTCTTGCGGCGCCGAAGACCCTCACCCTCCCAATCGCTTCGCGATCGGGCCCCTCCCTCTCCCAGTCGGGCGAGGTGTTTCGTGG
>JANXTX010000348.1 GCA_025352165.1 Caulobacteraceae bacterium
ATTGCCCGACCGCGGATCTTCGACCCCACCAAAGCAGTCCCGAAATCGCTCCATCCCGTCCCTCGCGTGCGCCTGTCTGCGCGTCGCGAAGAATCTTGTTCGTCATCCAGCACAACCCCAATTCCGTCTGCGATTCCCCTGTGCCCATATCTTCCTCCCATTCAGCGAAGTCCGCATCCGTGCTAACATCAGGTTTATCTGTCGATTTTTGGGCGAGCCAGATCGAAGCCATGAACCATCGCTGGCCACAGCTTTCCTTCGCGACCCTGCGCCCTACTGTCGAGATTCTCCAGCGGTGGACCCAGATTGTCGGCAAGGTGAGATTGTCGCGGACGCCCTGGCTCAATCATTCCTGGCATGTGACGCTGTTCGTCTCCGCCCGCGGCCTGACCACGCCGCTCATTCCCCACGGCGATGTCGGTTTCGAGCTCGAGTTCGACTTCGTTACCCATGACCTGGTCATCCGCGTCAGCGACGGGGCCGAGCGGCGCATTGCGCTCGCCCCCGGCCCGGTCGCCGACTTCTATGCCGAGGTGTTGGCGGCGTTCTCGGCGCTCGGCGCGCCGGTGGCGATCGATCCGGTCCCCAATGAACTGCCGGACGCAACGCCGTTTCCGCTCGACCACGCCGCGCGCGGCTACGAGCCTGCCGTGGCTGAGGATCTCTGGCGGGCGCTGGTTCAGATCGACCGCGTCTTCAACCGCTTCCGCACCGGCTTTCTGGGCAAATGCAGCCCGGTTCATCTGTTCTGGGGCAGCTTCGATTTGGCGGTGACCCGCTTTTCCGGTCGTCGCGCGCCGCTGCACCCGGGCGGCATTCCCCACCTGCCCGACGCGGTCACCCGCGAGGCCTATTCGCATGAGGTCTCCAGCGCCGGCTTCTGGCCGGGCGGCGGCGGCGTCGACGAGCCCAGCTTCTATGCCTATGCCTACCCCACGCCCGCCGGTTTCGCCCAGGCCCCGGTCTCACCCGCCGCCGCCCGTTTCGAGCCGGCGCTGGGCGAATTCGTCCTGCCCTACGAGGCCGTCAGGACGGCGGCGGATCCCGAAGCGGCCCTGCTGGCGTTCCTGGAAACCACCTACGCCTCCGCCGCCGATCTTGCCGTCTGGGACCGGGCCTCGCTCGAATGTGGTGAAGGGGTCCCTCGAAGGCCGCGCCCGGTGTCCTGAGACCTGAGGAAAATCAAGCAATGTGCCGCAACATCAAGACTCTTTTTAATTTCGAGCCCCCGGCGTCCGACGATGAAATCCGCGCCGCCTCCTTGCAATTCGTGCGCAAACTCAGCGGCTTCAACACGCCGTCAAAGGCCAACGAGCCCGCCTTTGAGGCCGCGATCGAAGCCGTTTACATCGCGTCGCGCCACCTGCTGGACGTTCTTGAGACCCAGGCGGCCCCACGCGACCGCGAAACTGAGCGGGAAAAGGCCAGGCGCCGCTCCGCCGAGCGCTTCGGAACCCGCTCCCCCGCCTGAATCTCGACTTGATCGCCCGATTTTTCTATTCCTTCCCCGCGAAGCGGGGAGGGATTTCGACATGTACGCCGAGGCCTTGGCGAAGGTGGAAGCGGTGGAGGGGGCCCGCGCCGCGTACCGGCCAAACGCCCCTACGACCCAGCCTCCCGTCCCGGGTAAACAGGCGCACTCGCCCCTTGCGCCAATTCCAGCTTCCACATTCAATGGCTGCGGCCGCCCGATCCGCGAGTCGCGAACGAGACCCAAATGGCGATGGTGACGATTATCGCAGACGCGAGCTTCTGTCCGGCCTCCCGGGCCGGTGGCTGGGCCGCGTGGATCAAGGCCGACGGCCGGGACTCGGCCATGGTCTCGGGATCCTTCACGAAAATCCCACCGGCCTCATCCGGCGAGGCGGAATTCTTCGCGGTGGCCAATGCCCTGTTCAAGGCCGTCAAGGATGGCTTCATCGGGCGCCGAGACAAGGTGATGATCCAGTCCGATTGCGTCGCTGTGCTGGAGGCCATGCTCTGGGGGCTCGACTGCCTGGAAAGCCGTCACCCCAACGCGTGCGGATTGACGCGGCCGCGAACCAGGCCGGGACTCGTCGCCGGAGCCGGCGAAAGGGCGTTGACGACCATTGGCGCCATCGCCGCGCCGCTCGACCTTGAGCTTTTCGTCCGCCACGTGCGCGGCCACACCTCCGGCGGAGGCCGGCAATGGGTCAACCGCGCCTGCGATCGAGCCGCCCGCCGGGCCATGGAGATCGCTCGCAAGAACAGAGCGCCCCTAACGGATTCCGCCGCTTTGCCGTCCGCCGAAGCCCGGCCGACCGGCGAGAGAGCCAGAGACCGCCGCCGCGCGCGGCGAAAGGCCAGGAATCTGGTCGATATCTCTGCAACTGAACTCGAAAAGGCAACTGGGTAACAGTGACTAACCGGCAAACTCCGATGTTTGGATGCTGCGGGAAATGAGACTGCCCCGGCCCGAACCCCTCGCAACAAAGGGGTCGGAGTGAATATAGGCTAGGTGTCGTTGCTCGCGCTTCCCCGAACCCGCTTTACATGTTGAGGATAGACGTTGCGCCGACTGACCCCGACGCATGCTGTTGCGTTTGGAATGCGCTAACGATCGATCACCGATCCTCCCGGCCGTGCC
>JANXTX010000368.1 GCA_025352165.1 Caulobacteraceae bacterium
GTTCTTGTTGGGTTGGGTGACAATGAGCGGCTCGTCGATTTGGCCCGTCGTCACAAATCGCGCGACTGTCGCGCCGGACTGGACCAGGAACATTCCCACCAGCGCATCATCCAGCCAAACGTATTCCTTGGTCATCGCGCCACTGACGGCGTTCTCCTCGGCCAGCACATGGCCGTCGGTGTCAAACACATAGGCTGTCTGCGCAGCGCCGCTGCCGAACGTCTGGCGCCATACTCGCCGGCCCGCGAAATCATAGCCGTAGGCCCCCTTGGCGGTGCTGCCCTTGCTGACGCCGGACAGTCGCTTGGCGGCATTGTAGGTATAGTTGAAGGCGCTGGCGCCCGCCGGATTGTTGATGGAAAGATCGCCCCCGGTCCGATAGGTGAAGGTGCGCTGCGTGCTTCCCGACAGCGCCGTCGTGGTGATCCGATTCGAGCTCGTCGCCACCGTGATCGAAACCGGCGAGGCGGTGGCCCCGGTCTGGGTCAGGTTGCCGTTGGCGTCGTAGGCATAGGTGTCACTGCCCCACAGGCCGCTGGAGACGCCGGTCAGCACCCGGCCGCTGCTAGTATAGGTATACGAAGCCGCCCGCCCCGTTCCGGCGCTGTCCGTGACGCCAGACAACCGCCCGTCCGTCTGCCAGGAAAAGCCCAGGTTGAGCAGCGCCGCCCCCGAGGCCGGCGCCAGCGTGATGCCGGTCAGCCGATAATCGGCGTCATAGGCGCGGGTCAGGTTCAGGCCGTTGCCATAGCCGAAACTCTGCAAGGGTCCGAAGGGTTCATAGACCGCGCCGCTGACGAAGGTCGTCGATGAGCCGCCGAATAGCCGGTTGTTTCGCCGTCGCCGCCACGGCCTCGACCGAAAGCTTGTTCTTGCGCCTGCACCTCGGCGAAACCATTTGGGCGCAGCCTCGACCACGGCCGGAGGGCTGAATTTTTGTCGCGAGTTCGACATTGGTCGCATGGTGGCTCATTTCCGCGCCAAGCTCCAGAGGCGCTGCCCATGCTTGGCAGATTAGTGCACTGTCACCGAAATCCACCGAAATCCGGCAGGATGCCGGCGGTACAAGCGGGTCGCGATCATTCCCGGCGCGGCTTGCGTTTGGTCGGTATGACCTTCTGTCGCCGAAGAATTGTGCTAGCGTCGCCCGGTAATGAACGCCGCCCCCCGCGCAGATGCTGATCCCGGCCTCGAAAGTCTCCTCGCCTTCTGGGCGATGGCGGGGGTGGATGCCTGCTACGATGACGCGCCGGTCGATCGCACGTTAAGGCCGACGCCGATCTTGCGCGCGCGGACGGCCCCCGCGAGCATAGCGCGATCCCAGGCGGCTGTTCAGGCAACTTCCTCGGCGGACGTTGACCGGGACGCATTGGGAAAGGCCCGTGAGTTGGCCGCGGCGGCGGAAACCATTGAGGCCCTGGCGGCGGCGGTCGCGGCGTTCGACGGCTGCCCGCTGAAAGCAGCCGGTGCACGGCAGGCCGTGTTCGCCCGGGGCGCGTCCGACGCGCCGGTATTGCTGATCGGCGAGGCGCCGGGCGCCGATGAGGATATTCAGGGGCTTCCCTTCGTCGGGCGCGCCGGCAAGTTGCTCGACCGGATGTTGGACGCCGCGGGGCTGACCGGCCGCGTGTTCATCACCAATACAGTGTTCTGGCGCCCGCCAGGGAACCGGACGCCGACGACGGCTGAACAACAGGTCTGCGCGCCGTTCCTCGAACGCGCCATCGAGTTGGTGAACCCACGCCTGCTGCTGCTGGTCGGCGGAGCCTCGGCCAAGTCAATGCTGGGCGTCGGCGACGGAATTCTTAGCCTGCGCGGCCGCTGGTTCGACTGGCGATCACACAACAGCGACCATGTCCTGCCCGCCCTGCCCACGCTGCATCCGGCCTTCCTGCTGCGGCAGCCCGGCGCGAAGAAGAAGGCATGGGACGACCTGCTGACGCTGACCGAACGGCTTGATCGCCCAGGCGGAGCCACCTAGACGTGGCGCCAGCCATGAAGCGCGCCCTCGCTATTTTCGCCATTTTGCTCGGACTGAGCACCGGCGCGTCGACGCCCGGATTCGCCGTCGCGGCCTCATGGTCGTTGCTGTCCGACGCTGACATACAGACCTATTCGACGGCTTTTGACGCTGCGGAGCGCGGCGACGCCGCGGCTGCCGAACTCAGTCTTGCCCAGGTTCGCGACCCCTGCCTGACGGGACGTGTTCGCTACCTGACTCTCGCGGGACCGGCGCCCCGCAAGGCGGGCTATCCGGAACTAGAAGCCTGGCTGAAATCGTTTCGCGACCTGCCGGGTGCCGACCGCGTCTATGCGCTCGCGCTGAAACTCAAGCCGCCGGGCGCACGCCCGCCCGCACCATCGGCCCCGCTGATCGCCCAGGCGATCGCGGATATCGCGCCGATGACGGCGAGCCGGATTTCCGCGGCCGCGCGGCAGGCCTATTTCGGTGGAGAACTCGAAAGAGCCCGTACCGCTGCTTCCGCGGATGGGGACCGCTGGATCGCCGCGCTGACGGCTTATCGGCAGGCGCGCTATGCCGACGCACAGGATAATTTCTCGGCTCTCACACTTGATTCAACCGCCGGCGACGAGACGCGCGCGGCCGCGGCATTCTGGGCCTCCCGCGCGGCAAAGTCGGCGGGACAGGAGGGCGACGCGGACGCGTTGTTACGCGTCGCCGCCTCCGCGCCGGACACATTCTACGGCATGATCGCGCGCAGACGCCTTGAGCTGAACGACGACCCGCTAGGCAGGCTACTGCAACCGGGACCCAAGGCGCAGCCGATCGCCGCGACCGGCTTCGATGCGCCAGGCGTTTCCCAGCTGATCGAATCCGATCCGCGGGCGAGACGCGCAATCGCTCTCGAACAGCTAGGCCGACGCCTGGACGCCGGGCTTGAACTGCGCACCGGTTTGGCGATGGCGGTGGACGACGACGAGCGCGCGGCATGGACCACGTTGGCGCTGGCGCTCAATTCCAGCCACACCGCGCCTCCGCCCCATGTCGCTGTGGGACCCCGCCCAAGCGCGGTTAGCTATCCGACGCCGAAGCTGGAGCCGCTCGGCGGCTTCACACTCAACAAGGCGCTGGTCTATGCGCTCACCTGGCAGGAAAGCCGCTTCAACTCCCTCGCCGTCTCGCACGCGGGTGCGATAGGACTGATGCAGGTGATGCCAAATTCGGTCGCCGACATCACTGGCGATGACTCGTTGCGCAGCGACCCCATCCCATTGTTCGATCCAGCGACGAACCTGCGGCTTGGCCAGCAGTATCTGGGCTGGTTGCACGAGCATGGCGTCGGACCGGACATCTTCCGGATTGTCGCAGCCTATGACGGCGGCCCAACGACCGTCCAGCGGGCCCAGGCCCTCGTGGGGAGTGACGATAGTCTGCTGCTCGTGGAGAGCCTGCCCTATGCCGAAACCCGCGACTACGTCCGTAAGGTGATGGCGGCCTACTGGTCTTATCGGCGGCAATTCGGCGCTGAAAGTCGCACCTTGGACGCAGTCGCATCGGGCGCGAGCGGCGTCGACATGAACCTCGACCGGTAGGGTACTTTACCTCCCTCCCCTTCTGGGGAGGGACAGGACGCGAAGCGTCCAGGGTGGGGAGTGGCGGGGCCGCGCTAACCTGAGAGATTGGCGGAGGCTTCGGCGTTCCCCACCCTGACAGCTTTGCCGTCTGTCCCTCCCCACAACGGGGAGGGAGGAAATGTTCTTGCTTTGTTCCGACACAAATGCTGATCTTGCCGCATGTCTACGCCCCACATCGCCGCGCGCGGACGCGGAGCGGAGTCCAATGTTTCGGGCCGGTACGAAAGCCGGGCGCGCGAAGCGTTCGATGACGGCTGGACAGGTGATGACGAGCCGCCGGCGCCATTGCGAACCACGGTAACGGCGGAAAAGGCGCGGACGATCATCACCCGCAACGACAGCCCTGATATCGGGTTCGACCGGTCGATCAATCCGTATCGGGGCTGCGAGCATGGCTATATCTATTGCTACGCACGGCCTGCCCACGCCTACATGGGTCTCTCACCCGGTCTGGATTTCGAGAGCCGACTTTTCTTCAAACCCAATGCCGCGGCGCTGCTGACCAGAGAGCTCGCGAAACCGCTATACTCGCCGGCGACGATTCATATCGGCGGCAATACCGACCCTTACCAGCCTCAGGAACGGGTGCTGCGCGTGACGCGGCAAGTGCTGGAAGTGATGGCCGAGCATCGTCATCCACTTTCGATCATCACCAAGTCGGCGCTGATCATGAGGGACCTCGACGTACTGGGCCCTATGGGCAAGGCAGGCCTGGCGAGGGCGGCGATCTCGGTGACGACACTGGACCGTGGCCTGGCGCGCACGATGGAGCCACGCGCGGCGACACCTGAACGAAGGCTCTCGGCGGTCAAGGCGCTCAGCGAGGCCGGCGTGCCGACGGTGGTTATGTTCGCGCCGGTGATTCCCGGCCTGAACGATCAGGAACTCGAGGCGGTGCTTAAGCGAGCGGCGGAGGCCGGGGCGACAGGGGCGGGATATGTGGCATTGCGCCTGCCTCTGGAGATCAAGGACCTGTTCCGCGAATGGCTCGAGGCGAAACTGCCGGACCGGGCCGGCAGGGTGATGTCGCTTGTCCGGCAGATGCGCGGCGGGAAGGACTATGATGCCAAGTGGGGACAGCGGATGCGCGGCGAGGGTCCCATCGCCGAACTGATCGGCCAGCGATTCAGAATCGCGAAACGGCGGTTCGGTCTCGACACAACATCCCCTCCTCTCGACGCCAGCCAGTTCCGCGTGCCGCCAAGGCACGGCGATCAGCTGGATCTATTCGTTTAGGGCCCAGGCGCGTATGGCGCTCAGCGGCTTCGCTCGAACAGAATCGCCTTGGTCAGAAATGCATTGTCGCGGCCGCGTACCGACAATCCGGCGGCGGCGAACAGTTCGTCCAGATCCGTCCGGCAATAGTCGGCGTAGTAAGGCTCGTGGAAATAGGCCGGAAAGGCCTCGAGCAGCCAGGCAAGGCGGGGCTCATCGACCGGCTGAATCGAGTCGGCGAATGCCAATAGTCCGCCCGGCCTGAGGACGCGGGCAATCTCCCTGGCAACCGCGGGGCGATGGCGGGGAGGCAACTCATGGAACAGAAAGACGCAGGTGACCGCATCGAGCGTTCCATCGCCGAACGGCAGCCGTTCGGCGTTGGCCTGGACCAACGACCGTACCCCTGACCGTGTCGCGGCTTCCGCAAGATACGGTGGCGAGAGATCGAGGCCAGCCAGATGAGCGCGCGGAAAAGCCAGCCTGAGATCGCCAAGAAACGCACCGGAACCGCAGGCGATATCGACGATGCGCTTGCCTCGGTGATCATCCAATCGCCACGCCGCCGCCAACAGAGACAGCGCCCGGCGCCTCATCGCCCCCGCCGCTCCGCCAAACAGGACCTCGACCTGGTTCTCGTAGCGGCGCGCGCTCTCTGGTGTGAACCATCCTCCGGTCTGAAAGTGGAAATTCTGGCGATAGTAGACGGGATAAGCGGGCGCATCACCGGCATCGGCGCGCGCTTCGGTTGCGTCGCCGCGGCGTCGGCGGTCCTCCACGCGCCTGGCGTCGGCGACAACGTCGGCGGCGCCCCTGAGCCTGATCGGTGCATCTTCCATCGGCGGATAGAGCCCGGCCGCGACATCGCGGGCGTCCTTCTCGAAGGCCTCCAGCCATGAGCGGCGGACGAATCCCTCCGGCGGCGGTGACTCCTTGTGAGAAAAGCCGGCCGGCCTTGCCCGCGCCGCACCGGCCAATGCCCGGGCAGCGACGCCGGTCGCGCCCCACCAGGCGGCCTTGAGAGCGCCGCGCGCCGCCTGGGCCGATCGGTCCGACGCGAATGCGCGTGGTCGCCGCGCGGTTTGGTCAATCTCGGCGTTCATCGGTTGAATATCCCGACCAGCTCGATGTGGGGCGACCAGAGAAACTGATCCACCGGCAGTATACGATCAAGCGTGAACCCCGCATCGGTCAAAATCTTGGCGTCGCGCACGAAAGTGGCAAGATTGCAGGACACCGCGACAGCCCTGGGCACGACGGATCGGGCGATTTCCCCTGCCTGCACGGCGGCGCCGGCCCGAGGAGGATCGAAAACCACCACGTCGACCTTCTTAAGTTCCACCGCGAGAACCGGCCTGCGATCCAGATCGCGCACCATTGCCTCGATAGGACTGATGCCAGGCACGCTGGCGATCGCGGCGCGCAGCGAGGTGATGGCGGGCGCGGACGCATCGGCGGCCATCACCGGCGCCAGGCTCGCCAACGGGAAGGTGAAGGCGCCGACACCGCAAAAGAGGTCCGCGAGTCGGCGCGCGCCGGAAGCCGCCTCAACAATGAAGCCTGCCATAGCCTGTTCCGCCCGCGGCGCCGCCTGCAGAAACGCGCCAGCCGGCAAAGCCACTGAAGCTCCGCCCATCCGCACCACGGCCGGACGAGCCTGGTAGACGATCTCTCCGGCCAGACTCACCCTGGCGACATCCGCCTCACCGGCGATCGACGCCGCGCGCATGCGGGCATCCGCCGACAGCCCGCCTGCCCGCCGCTCGACTCCGGTAACGTCGATGTCGAGACCGGTTTCAGTGACGGTTACATGCAGCGTTGGCGCCGACTTTGG
>JANXTX010000385.1 GCA_025352165.1 Caulobacteraceae bacterium
GTCGCGGGAAGGCTCTCCACCGGCGCAGTGGGCAAGAATGAAGTGCTCGATGAAGCGCACGCGTCGTTGCTTGCGGTCGCGCAGAATCTGTTCGGAACGCCAGACCACCCGATCGAGAGCGAAGTCCAGCAGACCGGTCTCCTCGACAATCTCGCGAGCGGCCGCCTGAAGAAAAGTTTCACCCGGCTCGACACCGCCGCCAACCGTGAACCATGCGCCGGGCGCGGAGGGGTCGCTGGGCAACCGCCCCTTCATCAGCAGAATGCGGTCGCCAGGGTCGAGCAGCAACACACGCGCGGTCGGCCGATCGCGAAACACGGGTTCGTCCACGGATCCGCTCACGCGCCGGCAATGCGCGCCTTGACGCGCTCGGCCAGACTTTTCAGATCGAGGGGCTTGGCCAGAAAGGAGACACCGGTCTCGCCTTCGAGAAGGTCGGAGAACTCCGCCTCCGCATAGCCGGAGATGAACATCACCGGGGCATCTCCGAGATAGGGTCTGGCTGCCTTCAACAAGGTGGGACCGTCCATACCCGGCATGATCACGTCGGATATCATCAGATCGATTGTTCCCGCATGCTGCTCGGCCAGGGCCAGGGCCTCCTCGCCATCGCTGGCCTCGATCACCTCATAGCCACGCTCGCGCAACAGGCGGGCGGCGATCACGCGGACGACCTTTTCGTCCTCCACGAACAGGATTCTGCCGGCTCCCGACAGATCCCTTGCCTGGGTGCGCGATCGCGCGGGCGCCGGCGGCGGCTCAATGACGAGTGGCGGGATATGCTCCGGCAGAAAGATGCGGAAGATGGCCCCCTGCCCAGGCGGAGACCTGGCGACAATCCAGCCGTCTGACTGCTTGACGATACCGTAGACGGTGGCGAGTCCCAAACCAGTCCCCTCCCCCTGCGGCTTGGTGGTGAAAAAGGGTTCAAAAATATTTCCGATAACATGTGGTGGAATACCGGGCCCGTCGTCAGCGACCTCGATCAGCGCGAGATCACTGCCTGCTGGGCCGGTGTAGCCGAGGCCGACCGCCGCGGCGGCGGCGCTGACGCGAGCCGCCCTTACCCGCACCAGGCCCCCCGAAGCGCGAACAGCGTCGCCGGCGTTCACGACCAGATTGATCACTGCATTTTCGATCTGGGCCTTGTCGGCGCGGATGCGCGGCAGATCGCGGCCGGTCTGCAGATCAATCCGCACGTCTTCACGCAGGAGTCGGCGAAGGAGAACTTCAAGGTTGCTCAGAACCTCACCCAGGTCGAGGCTCTCGCGCCGCAGCGTGGCCTTGCGAGAATAGGTCAGCAGCTGATTGGCAACACCGGCCGCGCGATCGACGGTCGCGCGAATCTCCGCGAGGTTATCGTAGGATGGATCGCCCAGCGGATGCCTCAGGAGCAGGTCGTCCGCGCGGAGGCTGATGGCGCTCAGCAAATTATTGAAATCATGCGCCACGCCGCCAGCCAAATGGCCGATCGCCTCCATTTTGTTACGCTGCGCCAGCTGGATCTGGATCGCCTTCTGCTCGGTAATGTCGAGGAGATAGGCAGCCCATCGCGGAGCTCCGCCGGTCAGAAACAGGTGAGCGGTCCGCTCATCGGCGGATGCGGGCGCGACCTCGAACGGTCCCACCCTACCGGCGGCCAGGCTGGCGGCGACCTCACCAACGGATGCAGCGGTCAGCAGGGTTCCCAGGGTAACGCCGATCACTGTATCGGCGCCGACGATCGCCGCGAGAGCGCCATTTGCCTCAACTACGACCCCTTCGAAGGGGTCAGGCCCCTCGATAAGCGCCGCGCCGAATGGCGCACTGGCGGCGAAAACATCCAGCTCTATAGGCGTGTGCGCCCTATGCAGCGGAGTATTCGGGGACAGTTCCTCCGCATCAAGCAGCCTCAGGAGATAGCGGTCCTGGCCAGCCAGCTGGATCGATAGGCGCCAATCCTGGCCGGCATGCCGCAGAACGCACTCGCCAAGCCCATCACGTCGCGCGGCGGCGAACGCCAAGAACATCGCCGGACCGCCCTTGGGCAGGCGCGACATCGCCCCCATTTTCGAGCGCCAGGCTTTGCCGACCGCCAGCAACGCGCCATCCGGTGAGCACAGGGCGGCGGCGGCGGGGAATGCGTCCAACAACCCCGCAATGAGGTCATCCG
>JANXTX010000148.1 GCA_025352165.1 Caulobacteraceae bacterium
TCAGAGAATTCGCCGCCGCCATGCTGGCTTTCCTACGCGACACCGTCCCGCGACGGTGGCGACAATTCCGCGATACCGTCAGCGACAATTTCCGCGTCATCAGCCCGACAGACTTCCGGATCGCCGGGTAGGCGGAGTATATCTTGATCTGGCGGACGCTTATCTAAGTGACTTATGCTTGAAAGAGGCCGACGCTATATATCGTGGTGTTGTCCGAAAATATACCGGCACCGACTACTCCGCGTTTCGCGAGCGCGCCAGCATCGGCATTGATGATGTAAGAAGCCAGAGTCAAAATGACAAACCCAAATAACCTCTGTCCAAAATGGGATGACTTTTTAGGATTTATCCAGAAAGAGGATTATAGAACGCGGGCAGAATGGCGCAATGCCATGAATTCGGCCGCCGAATATGCTGAGCGTGACTGGAAAAATCACCGCCGATCAAAGCAGCCTTATTTGCGAGATCGTGCAGACGGCGCACGCATTTTCCGGAAGAAGCTCGGGGCGGTCTTGTATTGGTTGCACCACGATGATTTTCCCGACACCTCCCACAACGATATCGGGGCCGCGATCCAGCACATTCAACAATGCCTCACGCGCCCGGACGGGGACATTAAGGAATTACGGAATTACGGGGACACTAATTACGGATCGCGGTAGGGATGCTCATTGCTGAGCGCCCCGCGCACAGAACCGGACAGGCGGCTTTCCCGCATCCGGCTCCCACCTTGGGTGTCTGACGGCGAAGCGCTGGTTGGGCCAAGGATGTGGTTCTGGTGACAGTGCATTCAACTGCTTGACCGCGAAAATTCAGGGATGCAGCGCACTCGCAGTTGAGTGCACTGTCACCGGAACCCCCGCTGCGCCGCTGGCTGCCATCGCCAGGGTTTTTGGCTAGCGCGCCATCCGTGTGATCTCCAGCGGGATCTATCGTGGCTTCAGATGTGCTGCGCCGACGCGGTCGATGATCGAGTTCGGGCGTTATGCCAGGACCGGAGCAGAATTCGCCCATTGCGCCTACCCTTGCCCGACCCACAATACATCCCTATTTTAGGATGACTTTATCGGAGGCCTCGGTGGAATCTGCAATCAGCCTGACGCTGAACGAGGCGGGTTATGTGGTGGAACAATCCAACACGGCGATCAATCGCGCCGTCGATCGGGGCGTCATCAAGGCCAAGATTCAACGTCGCGGCAAGACACGCCTACGCAAGGTGGGGCCTGCGGAATTGCGCTTCCTCGCTATTTCGGGAGAGGTCGAGCGAAAGCTTACCCCTGCCGGTCGCCGGGAGGTCTATGAGGCCATGCGGCGGCTGTCGACGGATGCCCATCGTTTGGAGATTGGCGTCATGACCTTCCAGCTGGTGGATGTCGACCGCCGCATCGCCGAAAGACTGAAACGCCTGGCGGATATAAAGACGCTGGTCGTCGAAGCGGCGAATGCCGAACCTGTTGTTCGCGGGACCAACGCGCCGGTCTATGAAGTCGCGGCGTTGACACGCGGTCAGACTGTCGCGGAAATCGTTGAGGATTACCCCGGGCTGACGCCGGCTCAGGTCGAGGCCGCTGTGGAATACGCCCAGGTCTACCCCAAGGCCGGCCGGCCGTTGCCGGCGCGAAGTCTCAAGCGCATGCTCAGCGATATGGCTGCGTCGGGCGTTTGGGATGTGGAGGGTGACGGCGAGCCGATTGAGCCTCGCCAGATCACGTGACGGCGTATTTGCTCGATGAGAATGTCCTGAAAGAGCTTTCCCCAACCGGCAACGCCAACGTCCGCGCTTGGTTCGCCGGCATTGCGCCGGCCGACATCCACATCAGCGTCATGACGATGTTTGAGAAGCGAAGGGGTTGGGAGCGTCGCAAAAGGACAGACCGTGCCCTTGCCGCTGCAAAGCTGGCGGAACTTGACGCACTGGAAGCCGCCTATGGCGCGCGGCTCATTCCAATAGGCGCGATCATCGTCGCGGAATGGGCGCGCCTGCTCGGCGCCAAGGACAAGAACCAGCGAGATCGGGCCTTGGCCGCGACGGCCCGCGTGAAGGGCCTCATCCTGGTTACGCGCAACATCGCCGACGTGCGGGGATGCGAAGTCCAGGTGCTCGATCCGTTCGTGATGCCCCCCATCATCGAAACGGTTTGATTGATCGTCCCGGGCTTTTGGCGATCACTGCCGCGATCCCTTAAACCGTGCCGCCGCCCACAGTCTGGATCAACACCATCTCCAACCCGCCCCCCTCCCATGACCTCTGAAATCGCACCCTTTCAGGCCATCTCGATCAGCCGCCTCGCCCACGCCCTCATGGCGGAGGGACGGTCGATACTGCATATGGAGTTCGGCCAGCCGTCGACCGGCGCGCCGCGCGCCGCGATCGCCGCCGCTCATCGCGTGCTCGACAGCGATGGCATGGGCTATTGGGAAAGCCCGGCGCTGAAGGCCCGGCTCGCCCGCCACTATGATGAGACCTATGGCGTCGCGGTCGAGCCGGACCAGTTTATCCTCACCTGCGGCGCCTCGCCCGCCCTGGTGCTGGCCCTGGCCTCCAGCTTTTCGCCCGGCGACCGCGTCGCCCTGGCCCGGCCCGGCTACGTCGCTTATCGCAATACGCTGCGCGCCCTGCACATGGTTCCGGTGGAGATTGCCTGCGGCGCCGAGACCCGCTTCCAGCTGACCGCCGCGGCGCTGGCGGCCATCGATCCCGCGCCGGCCGGCGTGATCATCGCCAATCCCGCCAATCCAACCGGCACGATCATCACCGCCGAAGAGCTGGCGGCCATCGCCGCGGTCTGTGAGGAGCGCGGCATCCGCGTGATATCCGACGAGATCTATCATGGCCTCAGCTATGTCGGGCCGACGCGCTCGATGCTGGAGTTTGCGCCGGGCGCCCTGGTGATCAACAGTTTCTCCAAATATTTCAGCATGGTCGGCTGGCGGTTGGGCTGGCTGCTGGCGCCGCTTACTCATATCCATCGGGCGCGGGCCTTTGTCGGCAACCTGTTCCTCACCGCGCCGTCGCTAAGCCAGCACGCGGCGCTGGCGGCCCTCGACAGCCGTGAGGAACTGGAGGGCCACTTGGCGGTCTATGCCCGCAACCGCCAGATCCTGCTGGACGCGCTGCCCGGCATGGGCCTCACCGCCATCGCCCCGCCGGACGGCGCCTTCTACATCTACGCCAGCGTCGCCCACCTGACCGACGACAGCCTGGCGTTCTGCAAGACCCTGCTGCGCGACACCGGCGTCGCCACCGCGCCCGGCGTCGACTTCGACCCGGTCGAAGGCCACCGCTTCATCCGCCTCAGCTTCGCCGTCTCCACCGCGCAGGTGCAGAAAGCGATAGAACGCCTGGGGCCATGGTTCGCGGGGCGGCCACGGATTTGACGCCGTCCCTTTGGACCGCCGGCATCCTGCCGGCCGCCGGCTGAAAGCCGGCCCCTTCCTTTTTCCACTTCCGCCCGGGCGAGGGCCGGCTTGCGCCGGCGGCCGGCAGGATGCCGGCGGTCCAAGGCGGCCCCTTCGCGCCTTCGTGTGACCCATCTCATCGCCCCCACAACCCACACCCGCTGGCGATCACCGCCCCGGCGCCCTAAATCAGGCCATCGCCCACGCCGAGGACCCAGGCCATTCGCACTTCAGTCATGGGCATCCTCAACACGACGCCCGACAGTTTTTCCGACGGCGGCCGCTATCTCGACGTGGACGCCGCCATCGCGCGCGGCCTGAAGCTGGCGGGGGAGGGGGCCGACATTATCGACATCGGCGGTGAATCGACCCGGCCGGGCGCGGAGCCGGTGGATGGGGCGACCGAGCTGGCGCGGGTGATCCCGGTCGTCGCCGGCCTCGCCGCCCGCACCGACGTGATCATCTCCATCGACACCATGAAGCCCGCCGTCGCCCGCGCCGCGATCGCCGCCGGCGCGCGCATGTGGAACGACGTCACCGCGCTCAGCTTCGCGCCCGACAGCCTGACGACGGCCGCGGATCTGGGGTGTCCGGTGGTGCTGATGCACTGGCGGGCGGGCGCCAGCGATGAGGGCGTGGTCGCTGAAGTCCTCGACTATCTGGCCGAGCGCGCGTCGGCCGCGATCGCCGGCGGCATGGCGCGCGAGCACGTCTGGCTCGACCCCGGCATCGGCTTCTCCAAGACCCCGGCGCAGAGCCTTGCCATCCTCCGCGCGCTGGACCGCATCGTCGCGCTCGGCTTCCCTGTGGTGCTGGGCGCCAGCCGCAAGCGTCTGATCAGCCGCGTCGATCCCTCGTCACCGACCGCGGCCGAGCGTCTCGGCGGCTCGGTCGCCGTGGCGATGGCAGGCGCCCGCGCCGGTGTCGCCACGGTGCGCGTGCACGATGTCCGCGAGACCCGCCAGGCCTTGCTGATGCAGGAGGCGATCCATGGCAGAGGCTGAGAAAATCGGCCGCGTGCTGGTCATCGCCGGCTCCGACAGCGGCGGCGGGGCGGGGATCCAGGCGGACATCAAGGCGATCACCGCGCTGGGCGCCTACGCCGCCACCGCGATCACCGCGATCACCGCGCAGAACACGCTGGGCGTGCATTCGGTGCATCCCGTGCCGGCGGCGATGATCGAGGCGCAGATCCGCGTGGTGCTTGACGATATCGGCGCCGACGCGATCAAGATCGGCATGCTCGGCGACACGGCCACCGTGGCGCTGGTCGCCCGGCTGCTGGAGGAATGGCCGGGCATTCCGGTGGTGCTCGATCCGGTGATGACCGCCAAGGGCGGACAGTCATTGCTTGAGCAATCGGCGACGCAGACGCTCAAGGCGCTCTTGATACCCCGCGCGGCGTTGCTAACACCCAATGCGCCGGAGGCGGAGATGCTGACCGGCCTGAGTATAGAGACCTCCGACGACCTGCGGCGCGCGGGCGATGCTCTGCTGGCCATGGGCGCCTCGGCGGTGCTGATGAAGGGTGGTCATATCGCGGGCGATCGGGTCACCGACGTGCTGATGACCCCGGCGGGCGAGACCACCTTCGAGGGGCCGCGGATCGACAGCCGCCACACCCATGGCACCGGCTGCACCCTGGCCTCGGCGTGCGCGGCGGGCATCGCCCAGGGCATCGGCATGGACCGCGCAATCGCCCGCGCCTGGGCCTACACGGCCGAGGCCATCCGCCGCGCGCCGGGATTTGGCGCGGGGCACGGGCCCCTCGATCACGCGTGGGTTTTCCGCTGAGGTTGCGCCTTCGTGCGCCGTCCGCCGCTGTCTGCCGTCGGTCCCGGCCTTCCATGGCCGTTTCCAGCTGTTTCCAGCTGTTTGCGGCGGCGCACAGCCGACGAGCGCCGCTTTGGGGGTGAAACGGAACGGGAACATGCTATAGCCCGGCAATGGACGGCGCCGGCGCTTCGCCCCTTCTCCCGACCCGCTTCGCCGACTGGTTCGACCAGCGCGGCTGGCGCCCGCGGGACCATCAGCTGGCCATGGTCGAAAAGGGCCGGGCAGGGCGCAACGTCCTGCTGATCGCCCCGACCGGCGGCGGCAAGACGCTGGCCGGATTCCTGCCCAGCCTGATCGAGCTGACCCAGCGCCCGACACCCAATTCGCCCCCTGGCGTGCACACCCTCTACATCTCCCCGCTGAAGGCGCTGGCGGTCGATGTGGAGCGCAATCTGATGACCCCGATCGCGCAGATGGGTTTGAAAATTAACGCAGAATCCCGCACCGGCGATACCGGCCTGGCTCGCCGTCAGCGCCAGCGCGTCAAGCCGCCGGACATCCTGCTGACCACGCCTGAACAGCTGGCGCTGTTCTGCGCATGGGAGGGCGCGCGGCGCTACTTCGAGGACCTGCGCTGCATCATCATCGATGAGGTCCACGCCATCTGGCCGTCCAAGCGCGGCGACCTGTTAGCCCTTGATATAGCTCGACTTTCCACCTTTGCGCCGCATTGCCGGCGGGTCGGATTGTCGGCCACCGTCGACGATCCCGACCTGATCCGCCGCTGGCTGGGCGGGGCAGGGGAGGTCGATCTGGTGCGCGGCGCCCCCGGCGCTCAGCCCGTCGTCGATGTGCTGCTGTCAGAGGATCGCGTGCCCTGGGCCGGCCACACCGCGCGCCACGCAATGCCCGAGGTCTACGAGGCCATACGAGGCGCGCGCACCGCCTTAGTTTTTGTAAACACACGCTTTCAGGCCGAGTTCGCCTTCCAGGAACTCTGGCGCCTGAACGAGGATAACCTGCCGATCGCTCTACATCACGGCTCCCTCGCGGCCGAACAGCGGCGCAAGGTCGAGGCCGCGATGACGCGCGGAGACCTGCGCGCGGTGGTCTGCACCTCGACCCTGGACCTGGGCATCGACTGGGGCGATGTCGACCTCGTCATCCAGCTCGCCTCGCCCAAGGGCGCGGCCCGCATGGTGCAGCGGATCGGTCGCGCCAACCACCGGCTCGACGAGCCAAGCCATGCGCTGTTCGTTCCCGCGAACCGCTTCGAAATGCTCGAATGCCAGGCCGCGCGCGAGGCGATCGCCGAGAACGCTCTGGATTCCGAGCCGGAAAGGATCGGCGCTTTGGATGTCCTGGCCCAGCACATCATGGGCTGCGCGTGCTCGGAACCCTTTGATCTGATGGTGCTTTTCGAGGAAGTGCGCCGAGCCGGGCCCTATGGCGGGCTCGCCTGGGAGGACTTTGAGGGCGTGGTCGATTTCGTCGCCACGGGCGGCTACGCCCTGCGCGCCTACGACCGCTACGCCCGCATCGTGAAGGGCCTCGACGGGCTCTGGCGGGTGCGCACCGCGGAGATGGCGCTGCGCCATCGCCTTAACATCGGCGCCATTGTCTCGCCGGCCATGCTCAGCGTCCGCGTCGCCAACGGCCGGCGCGCGACGCCGGGCCGTAAGATCGGCGAGGTCGAGGAGGGCTATCTCGAGGTGCTGGAACCCGGCGATACTTTTGTATTCGCTGGTAGAATCTGGCGGCTTGCCGGCCTCACCGGCGTGGATGTGCTGGTCACGCCCGCCCCCGGAGAGGACGCCAAGATGCCCTCGTGGGGCGGCTCGAAGTTTGCGCTCTCGACGTTCCTCGCCAGGCGCGTGCGGGCGATGATGTCCGACGCTCACCACTGGCAGGTGCTCCCCCGCGATGTGCGGGAATGGCTTGAAATTCAACGCGATAGGTCCGCTATCCCCGCCGAGGACGACATGCTGCTGGAGACCTTCCCGCGCGGCCAGCGGCACTTCCTGGTCTGCTATCCGTTCGAAGGGCGTCTGGCGCATACCACCCTGGCCATGCTGCTGACCCGGCGCCTGGAGCGCCTCGGCGTGGGCCCGCTGGGTTTTGTCTGCAATGATTACGCGCTGGCGGTCTGGGCGATAAAACCGATGCAGGGAGTTGATTTCGCCGAGCTTTTCGATCGGGACATGCTGGGCGACGACCTCGAATCCTGGCTTGCCGAAAGCATGATGATGAAAGGTTCCTTCAAGGCCTGCGCGCTGATCTCCGGGCTGATCGAGCGACGCTCCCGCAATGACCGCAAATCCGGCCGGCAGGTGACCTTCTCCACCGACCTGATCTACGATGTCCTGCGACGCCACCAGCCCGATCACCTGCTGCTGCGTTGCGCCCGTGAGGACGCCGCTCGCGGCCTGATCGACGTCGCCCGGCTGAGTCTGATGCTGGCGAGGATCGAGGGGCGGATCCTGCACGTTCCCCTGGAACATCTCTCGCCCTTTTCCGTGTCGGTGATCCTGGAGATCGGCCGACAGAAGTCGCCTGGCGGCGCGGGGGAAATGATCCTGGTCGAGGCTGCCGACCAGCTGATAGCCGAGGCAACCGCTTGAAATTGCAGGGTCTTGCCGCGCGTCCGGACGGCGGTCTGAGCTTTTGTCTGGCCGACATGGAAGTCGTTTGCCGCCCCAGCGGCGCGCTCTGGTTGGTTGACCAGCGGGCTCTGGTGGTCGCCGATCTGCACTTCGAGAAGGGCTCTTCCTATGCGCGGAGAGGGCAGTTGCTGCCGCCCTACGACACCCGCGAGACCCTGGACCGCCTTGAGGCTGAGATCGACCGGCTGGCCCCGCGGACCGTGGTGCTGCTTGGCGATTCCTTCCACGACGCGGCTGCCGAGGATCGCCTGGCCAACGATGACCGCGCACGCCTGCTGGCCCTCGCCGGCGGCAGGTCGCTGGTCTGGGTTCAAGGAAATCATGATGTTACAGGACCAACCTCACTGCTGGGCGACGTCGTCGCGTACCATGTTGTTGGCAGTCTCAGCTTCGTGCACGAGCCGGCCCGCGCTCCCCTGCGCTGGGAGGTCGCCGGTCACCTTCACCCCTGCGCCCGCGTTCGCGCGCTCGGCTCCAGCGTCCGCCGCCGCTGTTTCGCCACCGATGGGGAGAGGATCATTCTGCCGGCGTTCGGCTCTTTGACCGGCGGCCTGAACCTCCGCGATCCGGCGTTCGCTCCACTGATGCGGCAACCGCCGCTGGCGCTGGTGCTCGGGGTCGACCGGGTGCATCCGGTAGGCTGGGCGTCACTGCGTGGAGACTGACCGGCGACCGCCGGCTCAGTGCGAAGCGGTCGAGGTGTTCTGGCTATAGAGCACGAAACTGGGGGGCGGCTTGTCGACGGATTGCGTGCTGACTGTCGTGTGCTGAACATCCAGCGATGCGTCGTTTCCGGTGTGCCTTGCGGCCGTCGGATGGCTGGTCGGGCGAGTGGTTGTCGCGGCTGGCTTCGTCTCTGTCGCCGGCGCGTTTACGGGCGCGGGCGGGGCGGTGACGGCGGCCGGTGGGGGCGTGGCCGGTCGCATATGGTCCATGATCTGGGACCGCCAGAACCAGAGCGATCCGAGGATCAGAAGCAGAACGAACGCGAGGCCCACGCTGATGGCGATGGGGCTTTCGGGAGGGCGACGCACCGGTTTCACGGGGGGTGCGAGAAAAAGCGCCGGCTCGGGCGTCACCGTCGCCGCAACGGGGGCGGTCCTGGCTTCCTCGAGAGCCTGGATGCGCCGCGTCAGGGCATCACCCAACTGGGCGACGCCGATCGCAAGCTTACGGGTTTGCGTGCCGGCGTGGCTGTGGGCCGCCTCCAGGGTTCCCAGCCTTTCGTCCAGCGCCAGCATGGTATCCTGCAGGTCACGTAGCATCTCTGTCATCGCCTCCGACGACAGCGTATCGCGGTTATGTGACCGATCAACGTGCCTAATTTCATTCACGCCCGCTTGAGCTTCGGGCGCTTTCGCAGGGTCTGCAGATTGGTCCGCCGCGCCCATTATATCGTTCTCCCTACGGATCACCTTACGGTAGCTACCGACGCGTTGCGTGTAAACGAAACCTGAAGCGACAAAGGCTGACGAGCGGCATGGACCTGATTTCTACACTGACGTTGGCCGCCATAGCGATGGTGGTGACGATCCTGTTTGGCTGGATCGGGGCGCGACCGGCCAAGGTGTTCGGTCGACCGCGGCTGGTGCCCTGGCAGTTCCTGATGATGATCGCGTTCGTCGTGGTGATTGCGGCGCTCGTCCACGCGGTGGCCCTGGTTCGCGCCGCTAACGGATCTTCACCCTCGTGATTGCGATGACGATGTCTTCGGTCAGTTTGGAAAACCCCTTCGCGACGATGGGCGAGGGGCGAGGCAATCCGAGCCGGTCCGCCATGGTCTTGGCCACCCGATCGGACCAGAAAGCAGCATTCATGTACTGCTCGATACCCTTGGCGGCCGCCTCGCCAAGGTCTCCCTCTCCATACCAGGCCGCAGTCTGCGGCGTATGGGCGCCCTTGAACATGTGAGCAATGGATTCATCGACTCCGGCATTGATTCTCACCGCGAGACCGGCCGATTGCGTATCATTGACGATGAATTTCACGACCGCGGCGCGCGCGAAAGCGATCTCGCAGCAGCCGACCGGATCGGGGCGCGGAAGGTCGCGCAATGCTTCCGCCGCGATCCTGCAGAGCTCTGGATCGAGGACCCATTCGGCCAGTTCACGACCCAGGGCTTCCGCGGTTACCTGACGCATGATCAGTAGCCCCCGGGTCGGCGCGGTTGATGTGCCGCCCTCATTGCGCCTGTGTCAGCTGACCCCGGATCTCTCCCTTGGGGTTCTTCGCCGTGTGAATGTTGATGTACCATAGACCACCGCGAAGGTCGCCGATCTGTACGTCACTGACCTCGGCCGTACCCGAGATCGGACTCGTGAGGGAACCGGTCATCGGCACCTGAACCCCCGCCGCCACGCCGGCGGCTGCCGGGCCGTGGAAATGCCCCATGATCGCCGGGCCGGTGAGGCCTGAATAGGTTACAGTCCAGGAAAGTTGCTTGCTGTCGGTGTCGACCATCACATCCGCCATCCCCTTGCCGGCTGAGGTGTTCGCCGGTGTTTCCGATGCGGCGTCGAGCTTTGCCGTGAAATGCAGCACCTCGGCGCTGAGCGGCGCGGCTGACGCTAAAGCCGCAATGGCGAGCGTGGTTATCAGTGTGGTCTTCATCTGAGCCTCCAGTCCCGAATTGTCCGTTAGGTCCTACCTAACCCGAGAACGGTCGCACGAAAACAAGCGTTTCGCCGCCAGGGCGGAATCGCGTCTATAGTTACCGACAATGCCTATTCAGCGCCTGCCGCCTGACCTGATCAACCGGATCGCCGCCGGCGAGGTCGTCGAGCGCCCGGCCAGCGCGATCAAGGAACTGATCGAGAATTCCATTGACGCCGGCGCGACGCATATCGAGGTTCAGGCCGAAGGCGGCGGGCTCGCGCGGATTCTGGTGGCCGACAATGGCTGCGGAATGGCGCGGGATCAGCTGTCGCTGGCGATCGAGCGGCATGCTACCTCTAAGCTGACGCCCGACGCGGATGGGGACTACGACCTGCTGAGGATCGCCACGCTTGGTTTCCGCGGTGAGGCGTTGCCGTCGATCGCGTCCGTGGCGCGCCTGACCGCCTCGTCGCGGGCCATCGGCCAGAGCGAGGCCTTCTCAATCACGGTCGACGCCGGTGCGGTTGGCGCCACGGCCCCCTGTGCATTCTCGGGGCCGAACGGAGCCCGAGTGGAGGTGCGAGATCTCTTCTATCCGACACCCGCGCGTTTGAAGTTCATGAAGTCGCCGCGGTCGGAGGACCAGGCGATCGTCGACACTGTGCGGCGCGCTGCGATGGCCGAGCCGGCCGTGGCCTTTGATCTCGATCTTGATGGCCGCAGGACCCTGCGTCTTCCCGCGGAACCCGCCGGTCCCGATGGTCGCCTGGCGAGGCTTTCGGCCATTCTTGGCCGGGATTTTTCGGCCAATGCCCTGGAACTCGACCAGGAACGCGAGGGCGTCCGGCTCACTGGCTATGGTGGATTGCCGACCTTTAATCGCGGCAATTCCGGGCATCAGTTCCTGTTCGTCAACGGTCGGCCAGTGCGCGACCGGCTCCTGCAGGGGGCGCTGCGGGCCGCCTACGCCGACTATCTCGCCCGTGAGCGCTATCCGGTTGCAGCACTTTATCTTTCGCTCGATGCGACTGCCGTGGACGTCAATGTGCATCCGGCGAAAACGGAGGTGCGTTTTCGTGACCCGAACATGGTGCGAGGCCTGATTGTAGGCGGGCTGCGACACGCGCTCGCAGCGGGCGGTTTCCGGGCTTCATCGACGGTGGCGCAGGCCGCGCTGGGCAGGTTCACGCCGGGCGCGTCGCCTTCCGGATATTCGGCCTGGCGCTCCGGTAACTGGTCGCCGAATCCGGTTGCGGAAGATCTGCCCGGTCTGTCGGGCGTGTCGGCGCGCAGTGAGCCGTGGATCGGGCCTGCGCCGGTTTCCTCTCCCGCTCAGTACGAGGCCGTCGACAGCGAGTTCCGCCTCGGCGCCGCCCGCGCCCAGGTGCACGAGACCTACATCGTCGCGCAGACCGGGGACGGCATTGTCATCGTCGATCAGCACGCCGCGCATGAGCGGCTGGTCTACGAGCGGATGAAGACCGAGATGGCCGCCGGCGGCGTCTCGCGGCAGATGCTGCTACTGCCCGAGGTGGTTGAGCTCGATCCGGTGGAGGCCGAACGCCTCTGCTCGCGGGCTGAGGAACTGGCCGCCATGGGCCTTGTGCTGGAACCGTTTGGACCTGGCGCGGTGCTGGTGCGGGCCACACCGGCGATGCTTGGAGACACCGACGTGATCGGCCTGGTCCGCGATATCGCCGATGACCTCGCTGAAAATGATCAGGCCCTGGCGCTCAAGGAACGCCTGGAAGAGGTCTGCTCGAGGATGGCCTGTCATGGTTCGGTGCGCGCCGGACGACGGCTGACGGCCGCGGAGATGGACGCGCTGCTGCGCCAGATGGAAGCGACGCCTCACTCGGGCCAGTGCAATCATGGCCGCCCGACCTACGTCGAGCTCAAGCTGGCTGATATCGAGCGGCTATTCGGCCGACGCTGACCGCCAGACAAGAAAATGAACGCGCGCAACTCCCCAGGTCCGTTCGTCCAGCTGTTGGTAGCCGAAAACCATGAGCGGAGCTTCGCCCGCGTCGCGCTCGACGACTACAATGGCTTCGTCATTCAGCCAACCGTTTCGAGCCAGACTTTCCAGAGCGGGTTCGACCATGGACCTGTTGTAGGGCGGGTCGAGGAAGGCGAGGTCAAACCGGCCATTCGGCGGCGGGGCGCCCAGGCGAGTCGCGTCGGTCCGCGCGACGCTCGCACGGTCGCCAAGTCCAAGGCTGGCCAGATTGCTGTCAATGGCTTCGCGCGCGGCCCGGTCGGTGTCGAGGAACAGGCAGTCGGCCGCTCCCCGCGACAATGCCTCGATGCCAAGTGCGCCAGAACCCGCAAACAGGTCGAGCACTCGACTGCCCTGCAGGCCGGGCGCCCATGGGGCATGGTCGAGAACATTGAACATCGCCTGGCGGGCCCGGTCGGCCGTCGGACGCGTGGAGTGTCCCTTCGGCGCCACAAGCACGCGTCCTCGGTGCGCTCCGGCCACGATCCGCATCGGTTTGTCCTTTCGAAACGTCTCTCTGTGGCCGATGAGAGAGGTATGAGGCAAGATTGAGCTGAGCATGTTGGGGCGGGGCGTACTGGACGGACTGGCCGGCTCGGCATTCATAGCCGATGTAGACGCGCGTGATCGTGCGCCCCTCCGCATAGTGGGCTCGGTCGCTGGCGGCTTCATCGTCGGCGCGGTCGCCGCGATCGCCTCCATGATATTGCTACTGGCGATGTATGTTCTCGTCTCGGGGCGCGGCGCCGAGGGCTTGGCGGGCATTACCAACCTGCTGATTACCCTTCGCGATGCGAAGACGGCATCACTAACGTCGACATTGCTGCAGCTGATCCTCGATACCGGCGTCAACCTGGCGTTTGCGCTGGCCTTTGTCGCAACCGCGGCGGTGATTTTTTCACGCCATCTCCGCGTCTTCGTAACTATTGCCGCCAGGTTCAGATGGCGTCTGGTTGTGTCCGGCGTCGCGCTGTCGATCCTTGTGCTCGCACCGGTTTTCATTGTGGATCGATTTGTAACCGGCCCACCGAGCGCCATACCCCTGATCGCCATTTCGCCCGATTGGCTGCAGCGGCTGGGTTATCTCCTGACCGCCGTTCTGTTCATTCCGGCCGCCGCGGCCGAGGAGCTGGTTTTTCGCGGCTGGCTGCTTCGGCAGGCCGCCGCCTTCATTCGCAGGCCTTTGCTGCTACTCCTGGCTACCGGCTTTCTGTTCGCGGTGATGCACCTGGACTTTAATCCTGACTCGCTGCTGACGCGAACCCTGATGGGAGCCGGCTTCGCTTACATGACCCTAAGGCTGGGCGGCATCGAGTTCTCGATCGGCGCGCATGCGGCGAACAACATGTTGATAATGCTGCTGATTCAGCCGCTGACGTTGCATCTGCCCCGGCAGACGTCCGCCATTTCGGCGTTGTCGCTGATCGAGGACGCGGTGCTGATCGCGGGCTACATCCTGATAACCGAGGCAGTTGCTCGCTCGGCAACGCTGGGCCGATTGTCTGGCCTTAGGCCAGAAGAGGTAACCGCCAGCTCGGCATTTCCACCCGAACGGTTGGCTGGGCCACCGCGATAGCGGTGGTGTCCTGAGACGTTGCGTCAGGGCTTCCCGGATGGACCGCTGGACCGACGAGGACGTATCTTCGGCTTTGCCCATCCGGCCTTGTAGACCTTGCGCTCCGCAGCAGGCGCGGTAGCGGCGGCGCCCGTTGAGTTCTTCGGGCCGCTTTCGCGCCGTCGGGCGCCTTCCTTTCGCACGGTCTTGAACTGGGCTCGCTCACCCTGCGGGAGATTGGCAGGGTCAATCAGGTGGGCGAGCTGCTCGCGGATCACGCGGGGGCCGACTTCCTCGACTACCCCAGGCTCCAGGGTTCCCAGGGCAAAGGGGCCGTATGAAAGCCGGATCAGCCGGTTGACCTTGAGGCCGATGGCTTCGAGGACCCGACGGACCTCACGGTTCTTGCCCTCGTTCAGGGTCACGGTGATCCATAGGTTGGCCCCGGTCGCTCCCTCGCGGGCCTTGTCGAGCGTCGCCTCGATCGAACCGTAGCGCACCCCCTCGACGGTGATGCCGTTCTTGAGTTCGTCCAATTTGGTCTGGTCGATCCGCCCGAATGCCCTGGCCCGATAACGCCGGGCAAGTTCGGTCGACGGTAGTTCGAGTGCGCGGGCCAGTCCGCCGTCATTGGTCAGCAGCAGCAGCCCTTCGGAGGCGATATCCAGCCGGCCCACCGAAATCACCCGCGGGAGTCCCAGGGGCAGGGACTCGAAAACGGTTGGCCGACCCTGTGGGTCCTTGTGGGTGGTCAACAGGCCGGGAGGCTTATGGTAACGGAACAGGCGCGTCGGCTCGGCGGCGTTCACCACCGCGCCGTCGACGGTGAGGATGTCGCCGGGGCTGACCTTGACCGCCGGCGTCGTCAGCGTCTGACCGTTCAGCGCCACGCGACCGGCTTCGATCAGGCGCTCGATCTCCCGGCGCGAAGCAACGCCCGCCCGGGCCAGCGCCTTGGCCACGCGTTCGCCCTCGGCGGCCGGTTCGACTGCTAGGGCTTGACCCGAAGGCCTGGGAGCCTTTCGGTTGGGGGGATGACCGACCATGATCTGTCCACCATGCACGTTGCATTGGCTGAGGCGCAAGCCGCCGCCGCGCGAGGCGAGGCGCCGATCGGGGCGGTGGTGCTCGATCCGGTCACCGGCGAGATCATTGCCCGCGCCGGCAACGCGCCGATTTCCAGTCATGACCCGACCGCGCATGCCGAAATCCTGGCGCTCCGCGCGGCCGCCGCATTGGTCGGCAATTATCGTCTGACCGGGCTGACCCTGGTGGTTACGCTGGAGCCCTGCGCGATGTGCGCGGGGGCAATCAGCCACGCCCGGATCGGCCGTCTGATCTTTGGCGCCGATGGCGCCAAGGGCGGAGCGGTCGTCCATGGCCCGCGCTTTTTCGAGCAGCCGACCTGTCATTGGCGGCCGGAAGTGACCAGCGGCGTCCTCGCCGAGGAGAGCGCCGCACTGCTGCGCTCATTCTTCCGTAAGCGGCGCAAGGGGCCGGTAGCGAAGTTGTGATCGGCGCGCGGCGGCCTGTCCCTTGCTGGGCTGATCCGCACGTGCGAGAAACATTCAAACAAATGTTTGAATGGAGGTCGCCCCCAT
>JANXTX010000409.1 GCA_025352165.1 Caulobacteraceae bacterium
TCTCGATGCGGCCGATCTCGAAGATCTTACCGCCACCACTGGTCTCGATGAGGCGGCCCCCCTGCCCTGGCTCGAACGACAGTACGCCGGGGGAGCGCGGCGTGAAAGCAAACAGCATGTTTGGCTTCCACCAAAGTGCGATGTCACGGGTGAAAACCTCGAATGCACGTTCAGGCGCGGCGGCCACACGCAACGCAACGATCACCCGGGAGCTCATGGCGTGTCGCTGCCATGACCTGGCGATTGTTCGATATGAGCCTTGAACGCAGCGAGTTGCTCGCTCCACATGATCTCGGTTTCCTCAAGCCATCGCATCAGATCGATCATCGGCTCCGGCCTCAGGGCATATACCCGCACCCGGGCATCGAAGGTGGGGTGGGATTCCACGACCAGTCCGCTCTCGCGCAGGACACGAAGGTGGCGGCTCATCGCAGGCGCGGTCAGATTGAGCGACCGGGCAAGTTCGCCGGCTGGTCTGGGCCTGTTACTAAGCAGATCCACCACGGCACGCCGGTGCGGGTCTGCCAGCGCGGCGAGGGTCCGGTCGAGTATAGCGGCGTTCTTCAATTGTGCGCTAGCCTCCCCGTCCAAAGCAGGGGCGTTAGACCCAGCCAGTGATCTTCAATCCGGTCATCGCTTCGGCTTCCTCGCGAGTAACTGTTTTAACAGTCTGGCCGATTGTCCACATGTGCCCCTCAAGATCGCGACATCGGTAGGTTCGATCGCCATAGAATTGCGTCTCGGGCTCCTGAACGATCTCGGCGCCGGCGGCGCGCGCCCTGGCGCAATGCTCGTCGATGTCTGTCTCCACCTGGATATGCACCGACTGGGTGTTCTTGCCGCCGATCGATGCCGGGCTCTTGTGATCGTCGGACCACTCGTTACCGATCATCACCAGACAGTCTCCGTAGCTCATCTCGGAATGTGCGACGCCACCCTCCGCGTCCTCGATCAACATTGCGATCTCGAAACCGAATGCTCTCTCAAGCCAAGCTAGAGCCGCCCGAGCGTCCTTGTAGCTGAGGGCCGAAATAAGCGCCGTCCGTGACTGGGCCATCAGCAAGCTCCTTAGGTTTCACATTTCGACAATATTTATCGGTTTTCGCAAGTACCATGTCAAACGAAAAGCGCGGCCGTCGCCGGCCGCGCCCATCGAACGAAGGCAAATTGTAAGTTGATCAGGCCGCGTCGTTGGCGATCGGGCCGCTATCCTTGCCCTTCTCGGCGGGATCGCGGTCGACGAATTCGATCACGGCCATCGGCGCATTGTCACCATGCCGGAAGCCGGCCTTGAGCACGCGGATGTAGCCGCCCTCGCGCGTCTTGTAACGCGGGCCAAGTGTCGCAAAGAGCTTGCCGACCTGGGCAACATCACGCACCTGCGATATGGCTTGGCGGCGCGCGTGCAGATCGCCGCGCTTCGCCAGCGTCACCAGCTTTTCGACGAACGGACGAAGTTCCTTGGCTTTGGGCAGGGTCGTCACGATCTGCTCGTGCTTGATCAGGCTTGCAGCCATGTTGGCGAACATAGCCGTGCGGTGCGCGGCGGTCCTTCCCAGCTTACGGTGCGCATAACCATGGCGCATATCGGTCTCTCCTTAGGTCGTTCTGCCGAGGCGGCGCGCTATAGCAGGTTTTTAGACCTGCTCTTCGAATTTCTTTGCCAGATCCTCGATGTTTTCCGGCGGCCAGTTGGGCACTTCCATGCCCAGGTGCAGGTTCATGTTGGTCAGCACTTCCTTGATCTCGTTCAAGGATTTGCGACCGAAGTTTGGAGTGCGCAGCATCTCCGCCTCGGTCTTCTGGATCAGGTCGCCGATATAGACGATGTTGTCGTTCTTCAGGCAGTTGGCCGAGCGGACCGACAGTTCCAGTTCGTCGACCTTCTTCAACAGCGCCGGGTTGAAAGGCAGTTCCGGCTTGGCTTCGCCATCCAGCTTCTTCTTCGGCTCGTCGAAAGTGATGAACACCTGCAACTGGTCCTGCAAGATGCGCGCCGCATAGGCCACAGCGTCAACCGGCGAAACGGCGCCGTTGGTTTCGACTTCCATGATCAGCTTGTCGTAGTCGAGGCTCTGGCCCTGACGGGTCGGCTCGACGCGATAGGCGACGCGCTTGACCGGGCTGTAGAGCGCATCGACGGCGATCAGACCGATCGGCGCATCCTCAGGGCGATTGCGCTCGGACGGCACATAACCCTTGCCGTTCTGGACGGTGAATTCGATACGAACCGAAGCGCCCTCGTCGAGGGTCAGCAGCACGTGGTCCTTGTTGAGGATGTCAATGTCGGACGGGGCGTCGATCTGGCCGGCCTTAACTGCTCCAGGGCCGGTCGCACGCAGTGTCATGCGCTTGGGACCCTCGGAATGCATACGCAGCGCAAGTTGCTTGATGTTGAGCACGATGTCGACGACATCCTCACGCACGCCTTCCATGGAGGAAAACTCGTGGACCACGCCGTCGATCTGAATGGCGGTGACGGCAGCGCCTTGCAGGCTGGAGAGCAGCACGCGACGAAGGGCATTGCCAAGAGTTACACCGAAGCCGCGCTCAAGCGGTTCGGCAACCATGCGGGCCTTGCGAGCGGGGTCGGCGCCCGCTTCGATCATCGGCTTTTCAGGGCGGATAAGTTCGTTCCAATTGCGTTCGATCATGGGCGGAAATCCTAGAAACACGGCTCCGCCGGCCGCGGAAAACTCGGCCGACGATTAAAATCGGGGTGCGGTTAGACCCGCCGACGCTTGGGGGGGCGGCAGCCGTTGTGCGGAATCGGCGTGACGTCACGAATCGCAGTGATGGTCATACCAACCGCCTGCAGCGCACGCAGAGCCGATTCACGTCCCGAGCCAGGACCCGAAACATTTACCTCCAGAGTGCGCACACCATGCTCGGCGGCCTTCTTGCCAGCGTCTTCTGCGGCCATCTGCGCCGCGTACGGCGTCGACTTCCGCGACCCCTTGAAACCCATGTGTCCGGCGCTTGACCAGGAAATTGCATTGCCCTGAGCGTCGGTGATGGTGATCATGGTATTGTTGAACGAGGCGTTCACATGCGCCACGCCTGAGGTAATGTTCTTGCGTTCGCGCTTTTTGACGCGCGCCGGTTCCTTGGCCATCGGCTTCCTTGGGCTCTCTTACTTCTTCTTGCCGGCGATCGGCTTGGCCGGACCCTTACGGGTGCGGGCATTGGTGTGCGTACGCTGACCGCGAACCGGGAGGCCCTTGCGGTGACGCAAGCCGCGGTAGCAGGCGAGGTCCATCAGGCGCTTGATGTTCACCGAGGTTTCGCGGCGAAGATCGCCCTCGACCTGGTAGTCACGGTCGATGGTTTCACGAATCTGAATCACCTCCTGATCGGAGAGTTGGTTCACTCGACGAGCTTCGTCGATACCAACACGGTCAGTGATCTCACGCGCCTTGGCGGGACCGATACCGTGAATGTACTGCAACGCGATTACGACGCGTTTATTCGTTGGGATGTTTACACCTGCGATACGGGCCACGCAGCCATTCTCCTAGACACGCCGACAGACGCAAAAAGCACGACCAGCCCTGCCACCCATTGGGGAGGGCCAGCGCGCCGATCGCGCCCTTTCGCGGAAAGAGGTGTTTATAGGCATTGTTTGCGCTCGGTCAATGGTCGGAGAGCGTGAAACGCCACAATCTCTGCCCCTCCCTTGATCCGAATTAACTCAAACTCCGGCGTCGGCGATCGCAGCGTCAATACCTGCCGCAACATCCTCGACCGAAGCCATGCCGTCGATCTCTGTGAGCCTTCCCTGCTCTCGGTAATAGGGGAGCAGTGGCGCGGTATCGCGATTGTAGGCGACGAGGCGCTGCTCAAAGGCGGTGGGATTGTCATCGGCACGCCCGAATTCGGCGAATCGGCCGGCAACCCGCGCTTTCAGGGCTCCGTCATCGACACGCAGGCGAATCACCAGGTCAATCTTCGAGTTCCGTCGTGCAAGCATGGCGTCGAGCGCCTCAGCCTGAGCTACCGTGCGAGGGAACCCGTCGAAAATCGGGCCTCCGCTGCCGTCGAGGCCCGGCAGGCGTTCCTCGATCAGACCGATGACGATTTCGTCGGTGACCAGTTCGCCACGCGCCATGATTCCTTCGACGCGTTTGCCAAGCTCGGATCCCGCGGCAATCGCCGCGCGAAGCATGTCGCCGGTGGACAGTTGCACCATCCCACGGCCTTCCACCAAGCGTTTGGCCTGCGTCCCCTTCCCCGCCGCTGGCGGTCCGAAAAGGATGAGGTTCATCGACCCCCCTTACTTCGTTTCCCTAACTATCTTCCCAGGCTGTCGCGTCGGTTCTAGCGTCGACCGCCGCGCAGCTTGGATTTCTTGATCAGGCCCTCATACTGATGGGCAAGTAGATGTGACTGGATTTGCGCCACCGTGTCCATGGTCACCGAAACCACGATCAAGATCGAGGTTCCGCCGAACGCGTAGGACCCGGTTGATCCTGACAGAAGCTCCGGCAACAGACAGACCAGCGCAATGTAGATAGCGCCGATCATTGTCAGACGAGTGAGGACGTAGTCGATATATTCTGCGGTGCGCTTGCCAGGCCGGATGCCCGGGAGATTGCCGCCGTACTTGCGCAGATTCTCCGCAGTTTCTTCCGGATTGAACACCACGGAGGTGTAGAAGAAGCAGAAGAAGATAATCAGCACGCCATAGAGAACCATGAACGCCGGTTTGCCGTGGGTCAGCTGTCCGGCGGCCAGCGGTAGCCATTGCGCCCATTCGGGCAACTTGGCGGTCGCCAGAAAGCCAACCGCCGTGGCGGGCAGCAGCAGCAGCGAAGAGGCAAAGATTGGCGGGATCACACCGGAGACGTTGATCTTCAGCGGAAGGAAAGAGTTCTCGCCGCCCATCATTTTATTGCCGCTCTGCCGCTTCGGATAAACAATCAGCAGACGCCGCTGGGCGCGTTCCATGAAAACGATGAACAGGATCACCGCCACCGCCAGCAGCAGATAAAAGAAGATCATCATGCTTTTGGAGGAATCGATACGCGCCTCCTGCAGAAGATCCCAGATGCCCGTCGGCAGCCTGGCGACGATCCCCGCAAAAATGATCAGCGAAATCCCGTTGCCGACACCCCGGCTGGTGATCTGCTCACCCAGCCACATCAGGAACATGGTCCCACCGGTCAGGATAACGACGGTCGAAGCAATGAAGAAGACGCCCGGATGATAGACGATGCCCGGGCTGTTGGAGAGACCGACGCCGATGCCGAACGACTGGAAGACAGCGAGCGCGACAGTGAGGTAGCGCGTGTACTGGTTAAGCTGCTTGCGGCCAGCCTCTCCGCCTTCCTTCTTCAACTTTTCCCATGGCGGATACGTCGTCTGCAGTAGCTGCACGATGATCGACGCCGAGATGTACGGCATCACGTTGAGCGCAAAGACCGCCATGCGCGAAACCGCGCCGCCGGAGAACATGTTGTACATGCCAAGCAGGCCGCCCGACTGCCGCGCAAAGGCCGCGGCAAACTGCGTCGCGTCAATCCCCGGGATGGGGATGAAGCTCCCCAACCGGTAAATCACCATGGCGATGAGAGTGAACCAGATGCGCTTATGAAGTTCGGTCGCCTTCTGAAAGGCGCCGAGATTCATGTTGGCTGCGAGTTGTTCGGCGGCCGAAGCCATTCATGTTCCTTGAGTCTGGGTCGGGATCAGAGACCAGATAGGACGGCGCAGCGCTCGTTGCGAGCCATAAAATGCGGAAAACCGCCGCGCGCCGCGCCTGACAACAGGTTAGGCTTCGGCCTGGGCGACCGGCCGGGTTTCTGTGACGGCGCCGCCCGCCTTCTCAACAGCAGCCCGCGCCGCCGCGGACGCGGCATAGACGGTCAGGTTGAGCTTGGAGGTCAGTTCGCCCTTGCCAAGCAGCTTCACGCCATCGTTGACGCGACGCAGGATGCCGGCGGCAACCAGCGTCTCTCCGTCAATCGGCTTGCTCGCGTCGAGCTTGCCGGCGGCGATCGCCTGCTCCAGACGCCAGAAGTTGACTTCGGCGAGTTGCTTGGCGCGAGGATTATTGAAGCCGCGCTTCGGCATGCGCATGTGCAGCGGCATCTGGCCGCCCTCGAATGCCGCAATCGCGACACCACTTCGGGCCTTCTGGCCCTTCACACCACGACCGGCGGTCTTTCCCTTGCCGGACCCGGGACCACGGCCGACGCGCATGCGCCCCTTGGTCGAGCCTACACTCGGCGCCAGTTCATTGAGCTTGGTCATTTGTGCCTCTCCTGAAGAGATCATTCGCCGGACCTGGATCCGACTCGGCTGAAAATGTTTTTGAACCTCTCCGCATGCGGAGGGACGAAAATCGGACTACCCGACAACCTCGACCATGTGCGAAACCTTGGCGATCATGCCACGGACGGCCGGCGTGTCATCGAGAACGGCGGTACGGCCAATCCGATTGAGGCCGAGACCGACTAGCGTCGCGCGCTGATCGGCTTTCCGGCGGATCGGGCTGCCGATCTGGCGAACGGTTACCTTTGCCATGACGTATGGTCTCCTCAGGCTTCGGCGGCGTCAGAGGCGCCGTCGGTGCGCCGACCGATGATGTCGCTGACCTTCTTGCCACGCTTGGAGGCAATCTGGCGCGGCGACGACTGCACCTTCAGCGCTTCAAACGTGGCGCGCACCATGTTGTAGGGGTTCGACGAGCCGACCGACTTGGCCACGACGTCCTGGACGCCGAGTGTTTCAAGGACGGCGCGCATCGGACCGCCGGCAATGACACCAGTACCAGCTGGAGCGGCGCGCATCATGATCTTGCCCGCGCCCCAGCGGCCCTGGCCGTCGTGATGCAGCGTGCGGGATTCCCGCAGCGGAACCCGGATCATGGTCTTCTTCGCTTCCTCGGTTGCCTTGCGAATCGCCTCGGGAACCTCGCGGGCCTTGCCGTGGCCGAAGCCGACGCGACCCTTCTGATCGCCAACCACCATCAGGGCGGCAAACGAGAAGCGACGGCCACCCTTTACGGTGGCGGCGACGCGATTGATGTGAACCAGCTTTTCGACGATTTCGCTATCGGCGCGTTCCTCCGGCTTGTTCCGGTCACGCCGATCGCGACGTTCTCCGCCGCCCCGCTGTTGTTCGCCACGAGCCATGCTTTTGCTTTCCTCAGAAATTCAGGCCGGCTTCACGGGCCGCGTCCGCGAGCGCCTTGACGCGCCCGTGATAAATGTAACCGCCGCGATCGAAGACGACGTCCTTGAGTCCCTTTTCGATGGCGCGCCGCGCCACCAGTGCGCCGACCTTGGCCGCCGCATCCTTGTCCGAGCCCTTGCCGCCCTTTTCTTCAAGCGATGAGGCGGCAGCCAGGGTCACGCCCAGACGATCATCGATGACCTGGGCATAAATATTCTTCCCCGAACGGAAGACTGACAGGCGCGGGCGCCCATTGGCCATGCTCTTGAGCCGGCGGCGGACGCGCTGGGCGCGCTTGACGGTGGTGTCGCGGGTTGAAGTCGCCATGACCCTACTTCTTCTTGCCTTCCTTGCGGCGGACAGTCTCGCCGGCATAGCGCACACCCTTACCCTTGTAGGGCTCCGGCGGGCGGATCTTGCGGATGCGGGCGGCCATCTCGCCTACCAGCTGCTTGTCGATACCAGAGATGCTGACTTCCGTCGGCTTGCCGACCGCAAAGCTGATTCCAGAGGGCGGCACGATGTCCACATCGTGCGAGAACCCCAGCTGCAACCCCAGGGTCGAACCCTTCATTGCCGCGCGATAGCCGACGCCGATGAGTTCGAGGTTCTGGGTGTACCCGGCGGTGACACCCGTGACCATGTTGTCGACCAGGGTCCGCGAAAGGCCCCACATCGCGCGGGCGCGTGTGGTGTCTTCCCGAGGCGTGAAGGAGAGAGCGCCGTCCTCGAGTTTCAGAACGACCTCGTCGCTCACAGTCCAGGAAAGCTCGCCCTTGGGCCCCTTCACCGAAACAGCCTGGCCGTCGAGCGTCACCGTGACGCCAGCTGGAACCGCGATGGGTTTCTTGCCGATGCGCGACATATCAATACACCTGACAGAGGACTTCGCCGCCGACGTTGGCGTCGCGGGCAGCGGTGTCCGACATCACGCCCTTGGGCGTCGAAAGGATCGAGATGCCGAGGCCGTTCTTCACGGGCTTCAGATCGCCGATCGACGAATACACCCGACGACCGGGCTTGGAGACACGGTTGATTTCCGCGATCACCGGCTCGCCGTCGAAGTACTTGAGTTCAATCTCGAACTCGGGGAAGGCGCCGGGCCTTTGCACCAGCGTGAAACCGCGGATGTAGCCTTCGGATTCGAGCACCCCAAGAACGCGTTCGCGCATCTTGGAGGCTGGAGTGACCACCTTGGCCCGCTTGCGCATGGCGGCGTTCTTGATGCGGGCGATCATATCGCCGATGGGATCATTGACCATATCGAGCCCTCCTCACCAGCTCGACTTCACGAGGCCCGGAATCTGGCCCGCGGAACCAAGTTCACGCAGCGCGATCCGGCTCATCTTCAGCTTCCGATAGAAAGCACGTGGGCGACCGGTCACTTCGCAACGATTGCGAATGCGGCAGGGCGCGGAATTGCGCGGAAGCTTGGCGAGCTTGAGGCGAGCCTCAAAGCGCTCTTCCAGCGACAACGCCTCGTTTTCGGCGGTTTCCTTGAGAGCCTTCCGCTTGGCGGCGAATTGCTTCACCATCTTACGGACCATCTCATTACGGTTTACGGCGCTTTTCTTGGCCATGTTCGGTTCTTTCTGATCCCGTTTACTGAGTGGTGAACGGGAATTGGAATTCTTTGAGAAGCGCACGGGCTTCGTCGTCAGTCCGGGCGGTGGTGCAGACGATAATGTCCATGCCCCATACCTGGTCGATCTCGTCGTAGTTGATCTCAGGAAACACCAGGTGTTCCTTCAGGCCCATGGCGTAGTTGCCGCGTCCGTCGAAACTGGTCGGCTTCAGGCCACGGAAATCCTTCACACGAGGAAGAGCGATCGTGATCAACCGGTCGAGAAACTCGTACATCCGATCCTTGCGGAGCGTCACCTTCGCTCCGATGACCATACCTTCACGAAGCTTGAAACCCGCGATGGAGGTCCGGGCCTTCGTCGGCAAAGGTTTCTGCCCGGCAATCGCCCCGAGATCCTTCATCGCCGAGGCCGTCTTCTTGGAGTCGGAGACGGCTTCACCAATACCCATGTTGAGGACGATCTTGTCCAACTTGGGAATCTGCATCTCGTTGGTGTAGCCAAACTGGTCCTTCATCACCTTGCGGATGCGCTGGCGATAATCGGACTTCAGCCTCGGCTCGTAGGCGGTTTCTGTATCAGCCATTGATCACCTCACCGGTCGTCTTGGCGACGCGGACCTTCTTGTCGCCGTCGATCCGGAAACCAACGCGGGTCGGCTTTCCGTTGCTGTCGGCAATAGCGACGTTGGAAACGTGAATGCTTGCTTCCTTGGTCTTGATCCCCCCCTGGGGGTCGGACTGGCTGGGGCGGGTATGCCGCTGAACCAGATTAAGACCAGCGACGATAACACGACCTTCCTTGGGCATTACCTTGGTCACCAAGCCACCACGACCCTTGTCCTTGCCCGTAAGCAGGATGACACGGTCGCCCTTTTTGATTTTGGCGGCCATCAAAGCACCTCCGGGGCCAGGGAAATGATCTTCATGTGGTTCTTGGCCCGCAACTCACGGGGAACCGGTCCAAAGATCCGTGTGCCGATCGGCTCGGACTGCTTGTTTACGATCACCGCGGCATTCTTGTCGAAGCGAATCACCGAACCGTCGCGACGCTTGATCGCGGAAGACGTCCGAACAACGATCGCCTGCAGGACATCGCCCTTCTTCACGCGACCGCGCGGAATGGCTTCCTTCACCGACACGACGATCTTGTCGCCAACGCCGGCATAGCGACGACCGGCTCCGCCGAGCACCTTGATGCACATCACGCGGCGCGCACCCGAATTGTCGGCTACCTCAAGATTGGTCTGCATCTGGATCATGAACGGGTCCCTTCGCTCGCGGCGCCGTCACCCTTGGGAATAACTTCCCAGGTTTTCAGCTTCGAACGCGGCGCACACTCGATGATGCGGGCCTGCTCGCCTTCTTTGTAGGCGTTGGCTTCGTCATGAGCGTGATAGCGCTTGGAGCGCCGCACGGTCTTCTTCAGCAGAGGGTGCAGGAAGGTACGTTCCACCCGCACGATGACTGTCTTGTCACCCTTGTCGGAGACGACCAGCCCTTCGAGAATTCGCCTTGGCATCTTCGTCTTTCCTTCAGGCCGTCGCGGCCTTGGCGCGCAGGACAGTCTTCACACGCGCGATATCGCGGCGGACTTCCTGTACGCGGTGGGTCTTTTCCATCTGGCCGGTCGCCGCCTGGAAACGCAGGTTGAACTGCTCCTTCTTGAGCTGAAGCAGCTGTTCGGTGAGTTGGTCGGGCGTCAGGCGCCGCACATCATCGATGTTCACGGGATCAGGCCTCCAAGTCGGCGGCGATGCGCGTGACGATGCGCGTCTTCACCGGCAGTTTCGCGGCGCCGAGGCGCAGTGCCTCGCGGGCGATTTCGTCAGGAACGCCGTCCACTTCGAACATGATCCGTCCCGGAGCAACCCGGGCGGCCCAATACTCGACCGCGCCCTTGCCCTTGCCCATACGGACTTCGGCGGGCTTGTCGGTCACCGGCAGGTCCGGGAAAATCCGGATCCACACCCGGCCCTGACGCTTCATCTGGCGGGTGATCGCGCGGCGTGCCGCTTCGATCTGACGCGCCGTGATGCGCTCGGGCTCAACCGACTTGAGGCCGTGCGAGCCGAAGTTCAGCGCCGTGCCACCCTTGGACATGCCATGGATGCGGCCCTTGAACTGCTTGCGGAACTTGGTCTTCTTTGGAGACAGCATGGTCCTCTAAAACCTCTTACGCCGCCGCGCCGTCACGACGGTCGCGGCGCGGGCCGCGATCGGGACGGTCACTGCGATTGTCGCGTCCACCGCCTTCACCGGCGGGGCCGGACTCGCTGGCCAGACGCTTGTCCAGCGCCATGGGATCGTGCTCAAGCACCTCGCCCTTGAAGATCCAGGTCTTGACACCAATGATGCCGTAGGTGGTCTTCGCTTCCGAGAAGCCGAAGTCGATGTCGGCGCGCAGCGTGTGACGCGGCACCCGACCCTCATGGTAGGATTCGGCGCGGGCGATTTCCGCGCCGCCAAGACGTCCGGCAACCTCGATCCGGACACCCTTGGCGCCCAGGCGCATGGCTGACTGCATCGAACGCTTCATGGCTCGGCGGAAGGCGATCCGGCGCTCCAGCTGCTGGGCAATATTCTCCGCCACCAACTGCGCGTCCGTCTCGGGCTTGCGGACCTCGACGATGTTCAGGTGAACTTCGCCCTCGGTCATCGCGGCGAGATCCTGGCGCAGCTTCTCGATGTCAGCGCCCTTCTTGCCGATGATCACGCCCGGACGCGCCGCATAGATCGTAATGCGGCACTTCTTGTGCGGACGTTCGATGATGATGCGCGAGACACCGGCTTGGGCCAGGCGTTTCTTCAGTTCAGCACGAACACGAAGATCGTCATGCAGAAGACGGGCATACTCTTTGCCGTCGGCGAACCAGCGGCTGTCCCAGGTGCGATTGATGCCCAGGCGAAGGCCAATCGGATTGACTTTCTGACCCATCAGACGTCCCCACCCAACTCACGGACCACAATGGTGATCTCGGAAAACGGTTTCTCGATGCGCGACGAACGGCCCCGCGCACGGGCGGAAAAACGCTTCATCACCAGGTTCTTGCCGACAAAAGCCTCGGCGACGAACAGGTCGTCGATATTCAGCGAATGATTGTTCTCGGCATTTGAGATCGCCGAGTACAACGCCTTGCGCACATCACTGGCGATGCGCCGCGGGCTGAACTCAAGCTCGTTCAGGGCGCGCTGCACGGGCAGCCCCCTGATCGACTGCGCGACCAGATTGAGCTTGCGGGCGCCAGTACGCAGCGAGCGTACCTTGCTCATCGCCTCTATCGGCTTCAGGCGCCGTTCTTTGGCTTGCTTGCTCATGCTACTTTCTCTTGGCCTTCTTGTCGGCGGCGTGTCCGGGGAAGTAGCGGGTCGGCGCGAACTCTCCGAATTTCATGCCGACCATGTCTTCGCTGACCAGCACCGGCACATGCTTGTGACCGTTGTGAACGCCGAAGGTGAGGCCGATGAACTGCGGCATGATCGTCGAGCGCCGCGACCAGGTCTTGATCACGTCCTTGCGTCCGGACGCCTGGGCGGTCTCCGCCTTCTTGAGCATATATCCGTCGACAAACGGACCTTTCCAAACCGAGCGGGTCATCGCTTAACGGGCCTTCTTCGCGTGACGACTACGGATGATGTACTTGTCCGTGGTCTTGTTGGTGCGGGTCTTGCTGCCCTTTGTGGGCTTACCCCAGGGTGTTACCGGGTGGCGACCACCGGAGGTGCGGCCTTCGCCGCCGCCGTGCGGGTGATCGATCGGGTTCATGGCGACGCCGCGAACGTGCGGACGACGTCCCTTGTGACGCGAGCGGCCGGCTTTACCGAGAACCTCGTTCATATGGTCCTGATTGGAAACCGCCCCAACAGTAGCCATGCAGCCGTCCTGGACCATCCGCAGTTCGCCCGATCCCAGGCGGATTTGGGCGTAACCGGCGTCGCGGCCGACCAGCTGGGCATAGGCGCCGGCCGAACGGGCGACCTGCCCACCCTTAAGCGGCTTGAGCTCAATATTGTGAATGATGGTGCCGATCGGCAGCGAACGCAGCGGGGAGGCGTTGCCCGGCTTCACGTCGACCTTTTCCGAGGCGACCACTTCATCGCCCGATTTCAGGCGCTGCGGGGCCAGGATATAAGCAAGTTCGCCATCCGCATACTTGATCAGCGCAATGAACGCCGTGCGGTTGGGGTCATATTCAAGGTGCTGGACCGTCGCGGGAATATCCCACTTGCGCCGCTTGAAATCGACAATGCGATAGAGGCGCTTGGCGCCGCCGCCACGGAAACGCACGGCAATGCGTCCGCCGCCGCCACGTCCGCCGGACTTGGTCAGCCCCTCGACGAGGCTCTTTTCCGGGCGGCCCTTGTGCAGCTCGGAGCGGTCGACAAGAACCAGCCCGCGACGGGACGGCGAAGTCGGATTGAAGTGTTTCAGAGCCATGGATTTCTAGAGCCCCGTCGTAATGTCGATGGACTGGCCTTCCTGCAGAGTCACGATGGCCTTCTTGACATCGCGACGCTGTCCGGGCCGACCCCGAAAGCGCTTGGTCTTGCCCTTCTGGATCAGGGTATTGACCTTAGTGACCTTGACCCGGAACAACTCCTCAACGGCCGTGGCGATCTCTTCCTTGGTTGCGTCATCGGCGACGCGGAAGACGACCTTGTTGTGTTCGGAGAGCAGCGTGGCCTTTTCGGTGATGATCGGGGCGACGATAACGTCGTAGTGGCGCGGCTTCAGAGCCATCAGGCGGCCTCCTCGGCATGGAAGCGAGCCTGGATCGCGGCAACCGCATCCTTGGTCAGGACCAGCTTATGACGGCGCAAAACGTCATAGACGTTGAGGCCGGCGTCGCACAGCACGTCCACGTTGGGAATGTTGCGGGCGGCGAGCTGGAAGTTGGCGTCAACCTTGGCGCCGGCAATGACCAGCGCGTTGGAGAGGCCGAGCGTCGCGAAGTGACCACGAAGCGCGGCGGTCTTGGGCTCGGAAAGCGTGGCGTTGTCGAGCACGACAAGAGCGCCTTCCTTTGCCTTGGCGGAAAGCGCATGGCGCAGGGCCATGGCGCGAACCTTTTTGGGCAGATCAAAAGCGTGGCTGCGGACAACCGGGCCGTGGGCCTTGGCGCCACCCACGAACTGGGCGGCGCGGCGTGAACCGTGACGGGCGCCGCCGGTGCCCTTCTGCTTGTACATTTTCTTGCCGGTGCGCGAGACTTCGTTGCGCACCTGAATCTTGTGAGTACCGGCGCGACGCTTGGCGAGTTGCCAGGTGACGCAACGCTGCAGGATGTCGGTACGGATCTCCTCCAGGCCGAAAATGTCGTCCGGAAGTTCCAGGGTGCCGCCGGAGGCGCCCTCAAGGGTGATTACGTCGATTTTCATTGGTCGTCGCCCCCGGTTTCGACTTCAGGCGCGGGCGCCGCTTCGGCAGCCGCGGCGGCGAGCTTCTTGACGGCCCCTGGCATCGGCAGGTCGGCGGGTGCGGCCGACTTAATGGCGTCGCGAATCTTCACGAACGTACCTTCGGTCCCGGGGACCGCGCCCTTGATCAGGATCAAGCCACGCTCGACGTCGACGCGGAACACAGTGAGGTTCAGGGTGGTTACGAGTTCCTGACCCATGTGGCCGGCCATGTGCTTGCCCTTGAACACCTTGCCCGGGTCCTGGCGCTGGCCAGTGGATCCGTGTGCGCGGTGCGAGACCGACACGCCGTGGGTGGCGCGCATGCCGCCGAAGTTCCAGCGCTTGATCGCCCCGGCGAAGCCCTTGCCGACAGTCAGACCGGCGACATCGACCTTCTGGCCCGGCAGGAAATGGTCGGCGGTGAACTCAGCGCCGACATCAATGAGATTGTCCTCGGAAACCCGGAACTCGGCGACATGGCGCTTTGGTTCCACCAGCGCCTTGGCGAAGTGGCCACGCTCGGCCTTCGTCGTGTTCTTAGGCTTCTTGGCCCCGGCGCCCAGTTGCAGGGCGACATAGCCGTCACGTTCCTTGGTGCGCTGGGCGGTAACCTGGCAGCCCTCAAGGCTGAGCACGGTCACCGGCACATGGGTTCCGGCCTCATCGAAGAGACGGGTCATGCCCAGCTTTTTGGCGATTACGCCGGTTCGCATCGGACCAGCCTCCCCTTAAAGCTTGATCTCGACGTCCACACCCGCGGACAGGTCGAGCTTCATGAGCGCGTCCACGGTCTGCGGAGTGGGATCGACGATGTCGAGCACGCGCTTGTGCGTGCGGATTTCAAACTGCTCGCGCGACTTCTTATCGATGTGCGGCGAGCGGTTGACGGTGAAACGCTCAATCAGCGTGGGCAGGGGAATTGGTCCCCGTACGGTTGCGCCGGTGCGCTTGGCCGTGTTGACGATCTCGCGTGTCGAATGATCGAGCACGCGATGATCGAAGGCCTTGAGCCGGATGCGGATGTTCTGACGATCCATATCGCTCTTACATTTCCCTCTGGGCTGATGGAGCCCGCGTGCGTCTGACCATTTCAAAGACCGACTGACTCGCCCCCTAAAGGACGCGACAACGCGAAAGCCCGCAAAAACGAATGGCCCACGCGGAGACCCGCGAGGGCCGACACTTAACCTAAAACGGCATTACGACCGTCTTTTCAAGGTTCGTCTTGCGAACCGCGTCTGTCCCATCGAGGTTTCCCTCTCCGGGACACAGCCGGCTCAACGAAGAAGGCGCGTCTCTAAACGCACTGAGTCTCGGCGTCAAGGCTTGCAGCGTCCTTTGCCACGGCGATGTGTTCGGGTTAACGGGGATTTTGGGTTGACGGGCTGGGTGTGATTCCCTGGGGCTCTGATTCGTTGGAGCTGGACATGAGCCTGACAGTGGAACCTGAATTCGCACGCGCCCGATTGGCGGTGCTCTTGAA
>JANXTX010000416.1 GCA_025352165.1 Caulobacteraceae bacterium
GACTGTCAGCTCACCGCGGTTCTCGATCCTCATCCCGAGCGAGCGCGGGAGATGGCCGAGCGGTTCGGCGCGCATTGCTGCGCGGACCTTGCCGAGTTGCTGGGCATGGTCGATGTGGTGTCGGTGGCATCGCCCGCACACACCCATGCCGCGGCGGCGTTGGCCTGCCTGGCCGCGGGCAGGCCGGTCTATGTCGAAAAGCCGATCGCGACGTCGCTGGATGACGCCGACGCGATCGTTTCCGCCGGGCGGCGGATGGGGCTGACCGTGGCCTGCGGGTTTCTCGAGCGCGCCGCCTTTCAGGCGATGAACCTGTTCGCGATCTCCGAGGCGCCGCTGCGGCTGGAGGCCGTGCGTCGCGGTCCGGCGTCGCCCAGGAGCCTGGACGTGTCTGTGGTGATGGACCTGATGATCCACGATCTTGATCTCGCCCTCGTGCTGGGTCGTTCACCCGTGCTCGCCGTTGAGGCGGAGGGGGCCTGCATCGCCAATGAGCTGTTCGACGAGGTGACCGCCGAGGTGGTGTTCGAGAATGGCTTCACCGCGCACCTGTCATCTTCGCGCGTCGCGGCCGAGCGCGAACGCACGATGCGCCTGGTTTATCCATCGGGAGAGATCGTCATCGACTTCCTGACGCATGGCTTCAGCAACTCAACCGGCCATGCGCTTGATCCGGCCTATGAGGAAACGCCCGCCGGCCGTGATCGGCTCGGCGCGAGCATGGCGGCGTTCCTGTCCGCGGTGCGAGGGGAGGGGAGCCCACTGGCTGATGGCGAGGCCGGCGCCCGCGCGCTCGATCTGGCCCTGGCGGTGGAACAGGCAATCGAAGGCTGAGCGTCAGGCGGCAAAGAAAAAGGCCTTGCACACGAGAACAAAACGGGTACGACTGGCTTTTGTCGGCCGAGATGGCGGAATCATGGGATAGAGTCAGGGATCGGATATGAGCAATATGGCGTTGAGGCTGGTGGGAAAAGCAGAAGGCGATAAGCAGCGGGCCCTTGAGGCGGCGCTGACCCAGATTGATCGGGCCTTCGGCAAGGGCTCGGTGATGAAGCTCGGCGACAAGGGCAAGATCGTCGAGATCGAATCCATCCACACCGGATCGCTGGGCCTTGATCTGGCGCTCGGCATCGGCGGTCTGCCGAAGGGCCGCGTCGTCGAGATTTACGGGCCGGAAAGTTCCGGCAAGACGACGCTGGCGCTGCATGTGGTGGCCGAGTCGCAGAAGGCCGGCGGGACGGCCGCCTTCATCGACGCGGAACACGCGCTGGATCCGATCTACGCCCACAAGCTGGGCGTCAATCTCGACGAACTGCTGGTCTCGCAGCCCGACACCGGTGAGCAGGCTCTGGAGATCACCGACACGCTGGTTCGCTCCGGCGCGGTCGATGTGATCGTCATCGACTCGGTTGCGGCGCTCACGCCTCGCGCGGAAATCGAGGGCGAGATGGGTGACAGCCTGCCGGGGTTGCAGGCGCGCCTGATGAGCCAGGCGCTGCGCAAGCTCACGGCCTCGATCTCCAAGACCCATACCCTGGTGATCTTCATCAACCAGATTCGCCACAAGATCGGCATCTCCTATGGCAGCCCGGAGGTCACCACGGGCGGCAACGCGCTGAAGTTCTATGCGTCGGTGCGCCTGGATATCCGCCGCACCGGATCGGTGAAGCTTCGCGACGAGGTGGTCGGCAACAACACCCGCGTGAAGGTGGTCAAGAACAAGGTCGCCCCGCCGTTCCGCGAGGTCGAGTTCGACATCATGTACGGCGAAGGCATTTCCAAGCTCGGCGAGATCATCGACCTTGGCGTGAAAGCCGGCGTGATCGACAAATCCGGTTCATGGTATTCCTGGAACAGCCAGCGCATCGGTCAGGGCCGCGACAATGTCCGTGAGTTCCTCAAGACCAACCCGGAGATTGCGCTGAAGATCGAGGAACAGGTCCGCGGCAACGCCACCAAGGTCGTCGACTCCCTCCTGATCGGCAGCCCCGACCCCGACGAGGAATAGCCCCTCGTACCGCCGGCATCCTGCCCATAGGCGCTAGAATAAGGCGTTTTCCGCACTCGCCCCCTTGAGGCTGCCGGACGCACACGTCTCGAAGGTGATCCCCTATTTACTTCTCCCGACTGGGAGAAGAAGGGGCCCGCGCCT
>JANXTX010000064.1 GCA_025352165.1 Caulobacteraceae bacterium
GGTCATGCCGCCCCAGGATCGCGTCCAGCCGCTCGCGTGTCACCTGGGAGACGGCGCTGGCCAGCGTGAGCCTGACCAGATGATATTGGATCGTAAGCCAGCCGGGATAGTTGGAAGCTGTCCCTTCAGCGGCGGTTATAAGCGGCAGCGCTTCCGCTGAGCCAGGATCGGCGAGGCTCAGGGCGGCGATCAGCCAGGCAGGATCACGCGTATGCCGCCACCTTGAAATCGAATGAGCAAGGGCGTCGGCGCGCGCTGACTCATACCGTTGTGCAACCTTAGCGTCGTCGTCGTCGTCGTTTGTTGGCCTTGGCGGGTGCGCAGCCATTGTGGCCATCCAGTCGGCGATCTCCGGGCGGACGGGCGCGGTATCGGCAAGGTCCGAATAGTCGCGAAACAGCACAGCGATATTCTTTGCCGGCTCAGGCTCGCGCAGTTTCGCTTCAAGCTCGATCATCCGGCTTTCGGCGTCGAAATGAAACGCCAGGATATTGGATAGGTCCTCCACGCGACTTTGACCGAAGGTTCCGGGCGGCGCGGCGGCCAGCGCGGCGACCGCGGTCCGCGCAGCATCCGCGGTTTGGGGCGAAGGGTGAGCCAGGGCCTCTCGCTTGAGTGCGCGCGCCTGGAGATAGAGGCCCATGGATCGCCACGGAGACGACGCGTCACGACTGATTTTGGCGAACCGCGCCGCTGCCTGCGCGGCCCGGCTGTCATACAAATCGAAGGCCGCCTCCTGATAGGCGCGGTCAGCTTTCAGCCAGGACGGTGCTTTCGCAAACGGTGGGGGCAGCTTTACGCCAGTCTGCGTACATGCCGCGAATACCGCGTCCTGTGTTACCAGCCATGAGGCTACGGCCTCGTCGCCGGCGCCATAGCGAGCGGCCCGATCCCGCAGGGTTGCCGCCGCGTTGGCGAATGCATCGCCACTGCAATTAGGGATTGTGGTATAGTCATCACCAGATCGATCAGTGCCGACGTCTTTGTCGGTCAGCGGCGCAGCGGACGAAACCACCTCTCGTGCCTCGAGCCAGACCCCAATTCTTTTTTGCGCATCGATGTCGTCGAGCAATTGTCCGGGCCGATCGCAGCATGGAATTGCCAGAGCCGCGCCGACCGTAGGGCCGACATGCAATCCGTGCAGCATTCGCCATGCCGCCAGAAGCCGAGGCCGCGGCGCTTGCGCCATCACAATGCCGACTTGGCCATTGTAAAAGGCCGCCAGATCGGCGGGTTGGCCACCGTATTGATCCAGATACCAGGGCTTGACGGGGCCGTCGCCCGAGGCCCCCGCCGCACCGCAAAGTGTCAGTGAGATTGCGACTGCTGCAAGGGCGGTTCTCAGGGCGCTTTCCATGCATTTACCCTTTCACGAGCGTGGGAAAAGTCCATCGCAGTCCAGCTTCGTGGATTAAAAAGGTAGACGTGTCGCGCCAGCGGCGTGGGTGGTGCGGGCGCGTCGGTCGATACCGCGATGGACGACCGACAATAGGGCTGCAGCTCCTTGCCGCCTGAAAACCTGGCGTCGATCTCGCGCCCATCGCGCCCCATCCTGAACAGCATGGGGACAACCTCATCCACCGGCGCCGCCTGCATCCAGGTTTCGCCAAGACACCAGGACGTAAGCGCCGTCATCGACAGCCTGATTTTCGCTGGCAAGGCTGCACGGACGTCGCGCAACAAATCAAGCAGGATAGACCGTTTAGAGGCCGGTACCTCGAAATCGATCTGCAGCCGATCAACGCCGGCGACAGCGCCGAGTCGTACGACCGCCGCGGCCATTCTGGCGCTCAGTGCGGGGTTCCAGGCTGGTGGCTCGTTACCGTCAATCTGAACATGCACGACAGCAGTCCTGACCTGGGCGGCCCGGGCCTTGAGCGGAAACCGCCGGCCACGGACGCTGAAATGATCCTTCGAAAGCACGACGAAGCCGGACTGGACAGCGATTTCAACGTCCGCCGGCAGGAACCTCAGGTCTTCCGGCCGTTCCCAGGCCCAGACTACCAGTTGCCGATCTGCAGCGGCGGACGACCCGGCAATGGCCAGTGCCGTCAGGATCAACAGGGTCGTAAGGGTTAAGCGAGTTTTCATTGGAGCGTCCTCAACGGAACTACCCCGTTAACAAGGACGCCGGAATATACTTCGCGCAGGGTTGCTAGATCGGTTCCATTGCCAGGCGCTTGTCGAGGTATTTCCCGACCCGCTGCTCGACCTCAAACAGGTTCTCCGTCCAGAAGTGGCCGCCGCCTTCGACCAGTTCGTAATCGATGACGATGCCCTTCTGCGTGCGCAGTTTGTTCACCACCTTCTCGACCTCGACGTTCGGCACCACCGTGTCCGAGGATCCGTGCAGGATCAGGCCGGATGCGGGGCAGGGGGCCAGGAAGCTGAAGTCGTACATGTTGGTCGGCGGCGAGACGCTGATGAAGCCGTCTGTCTCCGGGCGGCGCATCAGCAACTGCATGCCGACCCACGCTCCAAAATCGAAGCCCGCGACCCAGCATTGCGAGGCGGCCGGGTTGGTCGACTGCAGCCAGTCGAACGCCGTCGCCGCGTCGGCCAGTTCGCCGATGCCGCTGTCGAACTCGCCCTGGCTGCGCCCCACGCCGCGGAAGTTGAAGCGCAGCACGTTGAAGCCGCGTTTCATGAACAGGTGAAACATCTGCACGGCGACCGGATTGTTCATGTGCCCGCCGGCCTTGGGGTGCGGGGCCAGAATCAGCGCGATCGGCGCGGTGTCGTCCTTACGCGGCGAATAGCGGGCTTCGATGCGGCCGGCGCTGCCAGGCAGGATGAGTTCGGGCATGGATATGAAACCTCGTTGGGCGCGGCGGCCGGTCTTGCCGGCTGCTCGCGAGGGGGCGGCTTTTAGCAAAAGGCGCGCCCGAAAAGCGAGAAAATAGCGACAGGGCGACTTCCCCTCAGATCCCCGCGTTCCAGGGCCAGCCGTTCTGGATGTCGCCGAATTTGCCTCCGTCATCGAACCTGTCGGTGACAACGATCCGGCGCTGGAATTTCGTGCTCTTGTAACCGAGCTGCGTTTCCGCCCCCAGACGCACCGGGGCGCCGTGGCCCGGCGGCAGGTCCCGTCCGTTCATGCCATATGTGAGGATCGTCCGGGGGTGCAGCGCGTCGACTATGTCGATGGGAGAGAGTCGCTCCGCGGCGATTGAGACGGTCACGACTGAAAAACAGGCATGCCCCTGTGCCGGCGGTCGTTATCACCACGCCAAGCCGATGAACGTCACTGCTCTACACCGGCCGCCAGTCTGGCAAAGCCTGTCAACGATGCTAACATGGCTGGAGCAGGCAGGCCTTTCCGGGATGAGTGACTTCCTTCCAGCGATCGAAAGGGCGTTGAGACCGGCGCTCGCCCGATATGAAGCCTACGAAGTTACGACCCTGGCGAGCCTGAGCAGCCTCATCGGTGGGATGATGCGAGCTCTGGAGCGGCCCGCGCCGGCTATGCCGTTGACGGCGGGCGGCGATTCTCGGGTTC
>JANXTX010000109.1 GCA_025352165.1 Caulobacteraceae bacterium
GGCACACGCAATTCCTATTGCAATCAGAACTTTCGCATTCTGTCCCGGATCCTCGAAGAGCGGACCGGGCGGAGCTTCGCCGAGCTCCTGCAGACCCGAATATTCGAGAAGGCCGGGATGGAGAGTGCATTTCTAGCCGCCGACAGCCGGGCCATGCCGGATGGATCCGAAGGCTACGAGGGCGACCACGCAAGAGGGTTCCGGGCGGCACAGAACCAGATCATCTGGACTGGAGACGCCGGGCTGGGCGCGAGCCTCGACGATATGATTGCCTGGGAAAAATACATCGACGCCACGCGCGCTGATCCTGACGGCCTGTACCAGCGGCTGTGCCCGGCCGTGAGCTTCGTAGACGGCGCTCCGGCCTCCTACGGCTTTGGCCTTGCCCGAGGCGTTGAGCAGGGGCGCGCCTATACAGGTCATGGCGGGGCCTTGCGCGGCTGGCGCAGCAACCGGCTGTATTCGCCTGCCGAGCGGATATCCGTAGTGGTGATGTTCAACCATCTGTCGCACGCCCATCTCGCGCTCTCGGAACTGTTCGCGGCGGCGATCGACGCTGCTTCGACGGATAAGCCTATCGGCTCGGCGGCAGTGGACTATGCCGGAGCTTATATCGAGCCTCAAACCGGGATTTCCGTGCGCGTCGAGACAGGCGCGCCGGGGCAGGTCAGCGTGAGATTTGGCCACGCGCCGGAAGCGCTCGAACTTCAACCTGACGGCTCGGCCGGCGCCGGCGGTGCGCGATTGCGACCGACCCCCGAGGGTCTCTGGATGGATCGCCCGGCCGAAAACCACACTAGCCTGCTTCGCCCGCTGACCAGCGAGCAGAGGATGGACGCGAGTGGTCGATACCGCTGCGCCGAACTCGACGCCGAGGTGACGGTCGTTGACGCTGGAGGCGCGCTTTACGGCGGCTTCTCCGGATCCCTCGGTCAGGGCCGCATGGAATTGCTGGATCCTGTTGGGACCGACGTCTGGGCTTTGCCCTGCCCACGCGCGCTGGACCACACCCCGCCGGGAGACTGGACCCTGGCGTTCGAGCGGGATGGTGAAGGTCCGCCCAGCCGTGTGCGGGTCGGCTGCTGGCTTGCGCGGAACCTGGTCTACGAACGCGTTTAAGGACGACCGCCCTTAGTGCTTGTGAGCCGCTTCGAAATAGCGGCGCGGGTTGTCGGTGACGATGCCGTTGAACTGTTCATCGGTCATGCCCGCCTTCTTCAGCTCGGGGAAGATGTTCTCGAACAGGTGAGTCATCTTCCAGTTCGGCATGATCTTGTTGAGCTCAAGCGGGTCGGATGCGCCGTAGGCGCCGAGCCAGCAGTTCACCGCATCATGCGACACCATCAGCTGGTCGCGGTGGCCGGCATTGGCGAGCGCCATCAGGTTCCTGATGCGGATCTCGTCCGGCACCGCGCCCATCGAAAGGCCGAAGCGGTCGAAGCCGACGTAGACACCACGCTCGGCGAGGGACATCTGATAGGCGATATCCTCGGTGCCGTCGCTGTGGCCGACAATAATGCCGGTCGGCGGAAGGCCCTCACTGAGCGCGATGTCGATCTGGTTGTGGCCGCAGGTGCATTGCTCGGTGTGCGAGATCAGCGGCACCCCAGTGGCCTTGGACGCGCGCGCTGCCGCGTGCAGCACCTTGCGCTCATAGTCGGAAACCTTGTCGAGGCCGGTGGCGATCTTGATCACGCCGCAACGGATGCCCGTGTCGCCCACGCCATCCTCAATTTCCTTGATGAAGATCTCGGTGACCGCCTCGATCGGCAGCTGGTTCATGGTCCAGGGGATGCCCATGTCTTCGACATAGCAACCGGTGGCGCAGATCAGGTTGATGCCGCTCTTCTGCGAGACTTCGGCGGTGAACTCGACGTCGCGGCCGAGATCCATGGGGCAGGGGTCGATGACCGTCCGCACGCCATGGCCGTGCAACTCCTGGAACGCATCGACAACACGCTTAATCGCCTCGGAACGTTTGAACGGGGGCTGGCGGGCATCCATGAACCAGCCCGGAAACCCGATCAGAACGTGTTCGTGCACCAGAGTGCGGCCAAGATCCTCGACGGCCAGCGGGCCGAGGACTGTGTTCACATGCGTAGCCATCAAAATTTTCTCCCTGTTGATTCTTCCGGCCCCAGGTCACTCGTCCAGGCGCTCTTCATCTCAACCGTAGTCCTTCAGTGGAGCGCGGCTCAATAGCCCCCTGCGGATTTCAGCGCAGCACGACGCACCCGTGGTCGACGAGGTCCTCAGCCGCTGCCTCGGGACTGTCAGGAGAGTCTCGCGCTGCCAGGATGACGAAACCCGGCCGGCCGTCAAAGTTCGCGCCTATCACCGCCAGCGTCTCACTGCCCATGTCGGCGCGGGCCGGTTCGTCACCGGCTGCAAGAAGCTTGAAGGGATCACGGTTGCCCAAATCTTCACCGACCAGACGAAGCACCCGATAGTGACGACCAAATAGGCTGATAGGAAAGCGCGACCAGCCACCCGGCAGCCGGGAAGCATATTTCTTAAGCGCCTCGCGAACCTCGATGCGAACGCAATTGATATGGATGTGCAGCTGGTTCTGTGTGCGCCCATTGTGGCTGTTGATCGCCATGGCGATGTCCTCGCGTGGAATCGTTCTGCCAGCGCGACGCTCAAGAAACTGGCGGGCGTTCCAGGCGGCGCGCCAATAGTTGGGGACATTCGCCGACAACAGGTCCGGACTTTCGATTCCCGTGATCCGGCGGGTTGGCGTCAGCAGAATCTGCGTCCGGCCGTTAGGATCGGGAACCACCGCAAACCCGCCGACGCGATCGACGGCAAGGCACGGAGCTGAAAAACCCAGGATCGCTTTGTCGGGCACGCAAAGATCATGAATGACATGCCACAGCGCACCCGGGTGACCAGCGAACGGCGCTTCGGAGCGTGCAACAGAGATCATGGCCAGTGCAATCAACACGACTCGGACGCCGGTAAGAATGGGGGCCTCCACGAGAGTCGGGCAGTCGTCGGACCAGGATCGGTGCGCGAGCTTGGCTAGCGATAGATTGCGAGCGCCGGCAATTCAACAGATCCGGGCTTGTCGAATGAGGTCACCGACTATGTGAACCAGATGAAGAACAGCGGCGCCGCGACCAGTGGTAGTCCCGGGCGCTATGAGGACGCGAAGGCGGCCGGATCCAGTTGTAATTACCCGGGCGAGGGCGAAAACGTGGCCACAGTGGACCGGGCGTTTCTCACATGCCTGATTCAGCGCGCCGTATTAGCCGGGGTGATTGGGATGATCAGGACGGCCCGAATGCTCGGGATGTGTCGCGGCCCCCCTTTGGTGTGCCCGGTGGGACGGCTCATGCGAAGGATGTTCGATGTGCGTGGCGTGCCGCGCGCGGGCGTGAGACGCTGCGGCCTCGGGCGGCGTGACGCGCATGATAGTGGATGAATTGACGCCATACGCCCGCGGCTTCGGAAGATCGGGATGGCCATGATTAAAGCCGGCGCGCAACCGGCTGTCGCCTGACGACGCCTGGAACAGGCGTGATTGCGCTGCAGTCGCGGCGAAATGGTTTTCACGAATCGCGGCGAGTTCCGCGGCGGTCGCTCCGGCCCGCACGCCTGTTGGGCCACCGTTGAAACTGATCCGTCCGACCAAACGGTCTTGGGCGACTCGACGGTCGTAGATCGCGTTGATGCGGACCGCGCCAAGGTTGTTGTAGAAACGGTTGTAGTAGAACGTCCGGCCCTGCCAGTAGCCGCCGTCATAGCCGTGGCCCCAGTACCCGTAGCCATAGGCGATTCCCCC
>JANXTX010000125.1 GCA_025352165.1 Caulobacteraceae bacterium
CGTCATCTCGCCGAAGAAGAGGCCATAGGGGTTGATCAGGAAGTGGTGATCCGGCCCGGGAATTCGGGCGGAAATGTGGGTATAGATCATGTCATCCCAACCATGCAGGGAGACCAGCCGGTAGAGGGCCGCGAGATCGACGCGCGCCTTCCATTCTTCTTCCGACACCTTGCCTATGAGCGAATTCAGGCCCGTCAGCGATCCGTCCGCCATCGCGGTTTCTCCCATTGCCACAATCGTACGGCGCAAGCGTCGCGCCTTCGGTCCGCGAGGTCAAGCACAGCCTGCGCACTTCGCACGCCAAAGCGCTGGGCAATCCCGCAACTCTGGCTTTAAATGGTGCATCCCTGCCGGATTCCATGGTCTCGGCGGGGCGGTTAGCTGCAGAGTGATCGCGCTGAATTGTGTTGCAATCTGACTTGGCGCCAGCATTTCAACCAAGGGGCAAAGGATTCCTGGGTTGCCCCAAGGGCTCGTAGAGGAAAGTGATTGGACAAGCCGTGCGGACTGACGGCTGCGCGTCGTAGTCGCCAGTTGGAGGGCATTGTGAAGATCACCATCTACGGAGACAGAATTTCAGGAAACTGTCTCAAGGTGAAATGGGTCGCCGACAGGATGGGGCTCGCCTATGACTGGATCGACGTGGACATCCTCAGCGGCGAGGCGAAGACGCCGGATTTCCTGAAGCTGAATCCCGCCGGTCAGGTTCCAACGGTCGTACTGCCCGATGGCAGGTCTCTCGCCCAGTCAGGCGCGATCATCTGGCATTTCGCCGAAGGATCCGACCTGATCCCCGCATCGCCTTTCGACCGCGCCAAGATGTTGGAATGGATGTTCTGGGAACAGTACAGCCATGAGCCCATCATCGCCGTGAGGCGTTTCCACAAACACTATCTGAGCAAGACCGACGACGAAATCGATCCGAGCCTGCTGGTGAAGGGTAACGCATGCCTGGCACGAATGGAGACGGTCCTCAGCGCGCAACGCTGGTTCGTCGCCGGCGCACTTTCCCTCGCGGATATCGCCCTGGTCGCCTACACGCGTTTCGCACCCGAGGGTGGATTCGATCTGGATCGTTATCCCGCCATCAGGTCGTGGATCTCCAGGGTAGAAGAGGCTTTGCCCATCGAGCCGTGATCTGGTGGCGCGATCGAGAGACAAGTCCTAAATAGGCGGCTTGACCCAATGCCCGACCACATCCCAAGCGCCGGCCGCGATGACGCCGAAAGCGGCCGCAAAGCTCCAGAAGGCGTATGCCGCCAAAAGGCGCGCGTGGGCCAGAGCCGTTGGCCGCCCCTATGAACGCGACAAGGACCCAAGGCCCCCACCAGGAGAACTCGACGCCGGGCCCGATGAGTAACCCGGTCCGCTGGCCATTTGACAAGCCGCCATACACCGGGTCTGCATGGCGTCGTGATGCCTGATCGCGCTTCCTCCCAACTAGCCTTTGTCGCCAGCGATCGGCCGGAGGCCATTGAAGCGCGCGCACGACTTGTCGACCTCTATGGCGAGGTGACCGAGGATGACGCCGACGTTGTCGTGGCCCTGGGCGGCGATGGCTTCATGCTTGAGACGCTGCACCGCAATCTCGCCAAACGCCGGCCAATTTACGGCATGAATCGCGGTTCAGTCGGGTTCCTGATGAACGACTACCGCGAGGACAATCTGATCGAGCGGATCGAGGCGGCGGAACAGGCCATCATTCATCCGCTGAGAATGACCGCGGTGGATAGCCAAGGGGTTGAACACGAGGCGCTGGCGATCAACGATGTCAGCCTGTTGCGGGAAACCCGGCAGACCGCAAAACTCCGCATCATCATAGACGGGCGTTCGCGCCTGGAGGAACTCATCTGCGACGGCGCACTGGTCTCAACGCCGGCCGGATCGACGGCATACAATCTCTCCGCGCATGGGCCCATCATCCCGATCGACGCGCAGGTCCTGGCGCTGACCCCCATCAGCGCCTTTCGCCCACGGCGCTGGAGAGGGGCGCTATTGTCCCACCGCGCACAGGTGACTTTCCAGATCCTTGAAGCCGACAAGCGCCCGGTGAGCGCAGTCGCCGACAATTTCGAGGTTCGCGGGGTGATCGAGGTCAAGGTGATCGAGGATCGCTCGATCTCGCTGGCCATGCTTTTCGATGCCGGGCGCAGCCTGGAGGAACGCGTGCTGGCCGAACAGTTTTCGACCTGACGACCGTTCACCTGACGCGGGACATGGGTTCCTTGACGTCGCCGTAGCCGGCATCGGGCGGAATCGCCAGCGCTGGCCCATTTTCGGTCTGCACCACCTTGGGTTCTACCGTCACCAGCCTGCGGACCGCTGAACGGGAGATGGCGTCGGCGGCGCCGGAGGCTTCGGCAAGCAACTGCAGATTCATGCGCGTCGGGAATATGACCGTGCGCTCGCCTGCCTCGGCGAGGCGCAGGGCTTCTGTTGGCGCGATCCATTCGGCATCGACGGTTTCCCAACCGTCACACAACGCCAACTGATCCGGCGGAGCATCCGCAATATAGAACCAGGTATCGAAGCGTTTGGGCATCATGGCCGGCGTAATCCAGCGCGCAAAAACCGTCAGGGCGTCCAGGTCAAGCCGCACGTCGAGTTCATTGATCAGATCGAGGAATGTCCGTCGGTCGGCCGCGATCTCCTCGCGCGCGGCTGCCGCTCTTTCCTCGCCACGGAATGCGCCGCCATCCGCATGTCTCGCCAGGAGAATTCCTGTTTCCTCGTAGGCCTCCCGAATGGCCGCGATCCGCAGTGCACGTTTTTCCGGGGCCGTACGTTCCCAGCCAACGGTTCGTGGCTCCCAGGCAGCGTCATGGTCACCCGCATGTGTCTTGCCACCGGGAAAGACCAGCGCTCCCGAAGCGAAATCGATCTGGTGATGGCGCTTCACCATCAGCACTTCAAAGCTCGGAGAGTCCCTGACGAGCAGAATTGTGGCGGCGGGGCGGGTCGGAACGGGGGGCGCTACTTGGTTCATACCCTCTTCCTGCGCGCGAAAACGGCGGAGAGGCAAGAGGGCGCACTCGCCTGGATTGAATGTCGACGATTGGGAAATCCTCCCGCGAACATCGGGAAGACGTGATCTTTCAATTGTTGCGGTTCGGCCGGACCTTCATCGGACGATACCAAAATGGAGGATCGCCCAAATGTTCGAACATCTCGCATTTGCCGGCAACGCACCTGGCCAGAATGGCCGTACCCAGCGCGGCGCACCGCAAAGATCGGCCGGGGTCACCGTGGCTGTGGCCGTGTCACTTGTGGCGCATATAGCCGCCGGTGCGTATCTGTTGACGACGAACTTCAGGATTCCGCCGCAACACGACACAATCTCGGACCCGCCGGTGGACGTGGAAACCTACAAGCGTGAACGCCCGCGGCCCGCGCCCCGCACAAGGCCTGTCGTCCAACAAACGCAAGCGCATTCAGCGGCCCCGATTTCGCCTCAGCCGCTCGTCCTCAATCAACCAATACACTTGGCGGAGCCTAACATCGGCGAGGTCAATACCGCACCCTTCTCACCTGGCGACGGTGGAGGTCCGCTTCCAACAATCGACACCCCCCGCGAGCCTCCGCTGATCACGAATCCCACCTGGATGTCGCGACCAGACGGCGATGCGGTGTCGCGGGCCTATCCCGAACGGGCATCCCGACTGGGCATATCGGGGGGCGTGACGCTAAGTTGTGAGGTTTCCGCGAACGGGCAGGTGAAGGCGTGCGAAATCACTGACGAAGCGCCCCGCGATTTCGGGTTTGGCAAGGCCGCGCTTAGTCTCACCCGGTATTTCCGGATGAAGCCGCGTACCGAGGACGGCAGGGCCGTGGATGGCGGTACAGTCCGTATTCCGATCGTGTTCCGGTTGGCAGAATCTTGAGGCTCACAACTCGCGATCAGACCGGCGTCATTGCGCGATCAGGATCAAAAAGCTCGGCCCAGGTCGATCGGGGCGCGTCGGCAAGCCCGTCAGCGATTACCCGCGCGACCAAAGGCGCAAGCAACCAACCATTGCGGCGCGCGCCTACCAAGAGCCAGACATCCTTCGTCCGCGAGGGTCCAACAAGCGGCAGCCCATCGGGCATTGCTGACCTGACGCCAGTGCGTGCCTCGAATGCGGCGGAAAGGAAATCATGTGTGGCGGCGCCAGCCGCCATGCGGATGCTTTCCACAGCCGCCGGATCGACTATCAGGTCATCGCGGCCTGGCTCCATCGTCGAGCCCACAACCGCGCCGCGTGAGGTGGGACAGATATAGACACCCGCTTTTCGCACCACCGGTCCGTCAAGCATCAGCCCCGGGAATCGCAGAATGTGTCCCTTGATGGGGACAATTGTGGCCAGTTCGGGGGCTGTTTTCACCAACGATAGCGAATTGCCCGTTGCGATGACCAGAGCATCGCAATCCAGCCGGCTGCCATCAATGAGCAATGCCTGGCCCGGTACAAATGCCTCAACGCTCGAATTGACCCAGTTTATACCCAGCTCTCGAGCACGCCGCCTTATGGCCCAAAGCGCATCCTTGGGGTCGATTCGCCAATCCTCGGGCGTCCATATGGCGGAGGCCGCGGAGCCCAGCCAAGGCGACATCGCCCTGGCGGATGCTTCCGAAAGGCGGCGCATGTCAATGCCTCGAACCTCGGCGGCGGCCATCCAACCGTTGGTCACGCACGGCTCGGCCACAGCCATTGCGCCAGCCGTGTCGATCGTCAAACCAAGATAGGCAGCCAAATCGGGCCACAGATTCCGCGCTTCTCGTAACAACGCCAGGTTTGGTGTGCACGGGTCGAGCAAGCACTCGAATGCGGGGGCAAGCATGCCCGCGGCTACTCCGGACGCATTCTCTCCAAGTCCCCGCGGATCAGCGATCGTTATAGTCATCCCGTACCGCGCCAGCACAATCGAGACGACTGCACCGAAGACGCCGCCACCGGCCACAAGTACGCGCAACGCCGGCCGAAGAGTTATCTGAAACCTCCTGTGATCCAAGCGGCCCAGAATCCGACGAATCGTCCGGGGCGCGACGAATGGCCGCTGGGCCTAGCCCAACTCCTCGCCCGGTTGTAGCTGTTCATGTCGGGGGTTCTTATCGGAGGACAAGAATCATGAGGGCAGCAAATCGGGAAGGACCGGACCCAATCGATATAGAGGTCGGCGCTAGAATACGCACGCGTCGACGCGCAACAGGCTACAGTCAAACTCAACTCGCTGACGCGCTAGGCATTACCTTTCAGCAGGTCCAGAAATATGAACGCGGAGCAAACCGCGTGTCAGCATCGATGCTCGTAAAGATCGCCGCGAAACTTGAGACTACCGTCGCAACCCTCGTGGGAGAAGACGGCGCCGCGACCCACTCAAAAACCCCCATGGGTGGGCGGGCGGCGGCATCGGCCGGAGAGGAGCTGTCGGCGGCGTTTTCCCGCATCTCGAATGCGGACTCACGGCGGGCGTTGGTGCAACTCGCCAAGGCGCTGGCCTCACAGCCAGGAGCCGCATGAACTGACGACAAAACCCTGTAACTACGTTGCACCACTGTAGCGTGTCGCAAGACCACGAACGCATTCTTCGAATTCCGCCATTGTCTCGGAAATTATCTGTGACACTGGCTTGATAGAGTCGATTCTACCAGCCACCTGGCCGCTAAGGGCTATCGAAGCTTCCATATCGCCCCCGAAGTAAAGATCGAGGGCGTTGCCGAATGCGCCCATTATATTGTCAGGTGGCTGGCGTTCGTACGCGGACGTCTTCTCCGTACGCAACGCCCGCAGGGCCGGGCCCGGGCCAAATCGGTTCAGGAACACTGTGTCAGTTTCCTTCGCCGCGAGGATCGCCTCTTTCCAGTTGGCGTGTACAGGCGATTCCTCCGCCGACACCATTCGGGTGCCCATCTGTATGGCTTCCGCGCCGAGGGCGAAGGCCGCGGCCATGGTTCGTCCGTCGATGATGCCTCCGGCCGCAACAACCGGCAGGCCAACTTTAGAGCAGACCAACGGCAAGAGCACCATCGTGGCGACGTCGCGCGGATTCTTGAAGCCGCCCCCCTCTCCGCCCTCGACAACAAGGCCGTCCACTCCCGCCTCGACCGCCCGCAGAGCCGCCTGCAGAGACGGAACTACGTGGAATACCGTCAGACCGGCGCTCTTGAGCTGCGCGCAATACTTATTTGGGTCACCAGCCGACGTTGAAACAAACTTTACTCCCTGATCCACAACGAACGAGACAATATTTGGATCACGCACGAACGCCTGCGCTATATTTACGCCAAATGGTTTGTCCGTCAGTTGGCGCATCAATTGGATCTCGGCTCGAATAGCTTCGAGATCGCCCGACGATGTCTCGATAATGCCCAGGCCACCGGCATTGGAAACGGCCGAAGCCAGCTGCGATCTCGCTATCCAGCCCATCGGCGCCTGTATGATCGGGAACTCAACGCCTAGTAGCCTGGTTATTCGATTGTCTATCGACACGAGACACTCTCCTCTTGATGGCGGCGCCATTGGCAAATGGTATGGCAACGGCAATCCGCATGCCATGCATTGAATGCACTTAGCTTCAACCAATGGGGCTTTCATCAAGGAAAGACCACGATGGGACCAGATGCGGTCAACCGCGATGATCGCGCAATTCGGGCAATTTCTATTTTCCTCCGAAGGGCGTACTTGCTGTCCGCACGGAAACCACACGTCCACCAAAGCGAGGAGGCAGATCAATGAAGCTTTTGCTGGTGGAAGATGACCGGGAAGCCGGAGCCTACCTGAAGCGCGCGCTAGGCGAGGCTGGTCATGGCGTGGATTTCGCCACGGCGGGCCGAGATGGCCTGATGCTCGCGATGGGTGAAAATTACGATGTCATTATTCTTGACCGTATGCTCCCGGAAATCGACGGCATGGCCATCCTGCGGACGATCCGCGCCTCACAGGTACGCACGCCCGTGCTCCTGTTGACGGCAGTCGGTGGAATTGACGACCGGGTGGAAGGACTTGAAGCCGGAGCCGACGACTATCTGAT
>JANXTX010000170.1 GCA_025352165.1 Caulobacteraceae bacterium
GTTCCAGCCCTTCTGCATGACCACCGCCAGCTCCAGCGCCGGCGCCCCTGCGTTGCGCACCAGATAGCTGGCCGGATCCTCATAGCCGCGCTCGACGGTGGCGATCTCGCCGATCGTGAGAGTCCGGCCATTGGCGGCGACCGGCGTGTCGCGCACCGCCCGCACGTCGTCGAAACCGTGGTCCAGGCGCACGTACACTTCCGGACCTCTGGTCTCTATGGCGCCGGACGGGGCGACCATGTTCTGCGTCCGCAGGGCGTCGAACAACGCCTGGGCCGATATCCCCAGGGTGGCCAGCCGCGCGTAGTCGAACCGAACAAAGATGTGCTCGGCCTGCTCGCCGACGATGTTGACCTTCAGTACGCCGGGCACATGCAGCAGGCGTTCCCTGAGAGCCTCCGCCTGGCGCGCCAGCATCCGCGGCGCCAGCCCCTTGGCCTGCAGTGCATAGATGGCGAAATCGACGTCGGAGTATTCGTCGTTGACGAACGGACCCAGCAGGCCGGCGGGCAGGTTGCGCGCCTCGTCGCCCATCTTCTTGCGCGCCTGATAGAACAGCTCGGGGACGGCGGTCCTCGGCGTGTCGTCCTTGAACGACAGTGTCAGATACGCCGCGCCGGGCCGCGTATAGGTGTCGACGTGGTCATAGTGATCCAGCTCCTGCAGCCGCTTTTCCAGCGGCTCGGCGACCTGGTCCTGCATCTCCCGCGCCGTCGCGCCCGGCCAGACGGCGGTGACGGTCAGCACCTTGATGGTAAAGCTGGGGTCCTCGGCGCGACCCAGCTGCAGATAGGCCAGCAGGCCGGCGATGGCGACGGCGATGATCAGAAACAGCGTCAGCGCCCGTTCCTTGACCGCCAGGGCGGAGACGTTGAAGCCGCTCATCGTGCGGCGCCGGGCAGCGGGGCGGTACGGATCGTCTGGCCCTGGCGCAGGCGATCGGCGCCAAGTCCAACGATCGTCTCCCCGGCGGGCAGGCCGCTGACCTTCGCCGTATCGACCTCCAGAGAGACCAGCTTCACCGGCTGGAAGACCACCCGATCGCCATCGACGCGCCACACGCCGGGGCCCGGCCCCGGATCATAAAGGGCGCCCAGCGGAACCACGGTTCCGTCCGGCGCGCCGGAAGAGGGCAGAGTGATGGTTACGGTGGCGCCCAGCGGTGCGTTGGCTCCGGCGCCGTCCAGCACATAGCGCGCGGCATAGGTCCGCGTGGCCGGATCGGCGCTCTGCGACAGTTGCCGCAAATGGGCGGTGATCGCCGCGCCGCCGCCATACAGGATTGCGGTCGCGCTCGCCCCCAGCGCGGGCCGCACCGTTTCCGGCAAATTCGCTTCCGCCTCGCGCGGCCCGGCATGCGCCAGCCGCACCACCGCCTGGCCCGCCGCGACCACCTGACCGGGCTCGGCCAGCGTATCCTCGACCACCCCGTCGGCGTCGGCGACCAGCACGGCATAGCCGCGCGCATTGCCCGCCACCCGCGCCTGCGCCTCGGCGGCGTCCAGTTGCGCCCGTGCGCTGTCCGCGCCGGCCTTGGCCTCGTCAAAGGTCTGCGCCGACACCGCGCCGCGCTCGACCAGACCCTGCAGCCGCTTCAGGTCCGCATCGGCCTGGATCGCCCTTGCCTTGGCCGCCGCCACCGCCGCGCCCTGCGCATCGGCCGCCAGCGCCAGGTCGACCGGGTCCAGCCGCATCAGCACCTGCCCCCGGCGCACCGCCTGCCCGGCATCGACCAGCCGCTCGGCAATCTTCCCGGCGACCCGGAACCCCAGATCACTCTCGATCCGCGCCCGCACCACCCCGGTAAAACTCTGACCACCACCGCCATCGCCCGCCACCCGCACGACGCTGACCAGCGGCGGCGCCGTCCGCGGATCCTCCGCCGGATGCCCGCACCCGGACAACAGCGCGGCCGCTGCGATGAAAACTATGGACTGGCGCATGGCATGCTCCCGACAGGTTCACCAAGATGATCCAATCAGGTAACGATTAAGTCAAGTCGTCAATCGTAACTTTCTTTCGCGCGCGACGTGCCCCCACCAACCCTTCGGGGTCCCCCTCCCCCAA
>JANXTX010000183.1 GCA_025352165.1 Caulobacteraceae bacterium
CCGCACCAGCCCGGCATTCCGCTCCGCGTTCGGCACCAATGTCGGCATAGGCGCGCAGGGCCTGGTGATGTTCGGCAACGAGGAACAGAAGGCCAAATGGCTGCCCGGGATCGCGTCCGGCGAGATCGTCACCTCGTTCGCCCTGACCGAGCCGGAAGCCGGGTCCGACAGCGCCGCAGTGCGCACGACCGCCCTGCGCGACGGCGATCACTATGTTCTGAACGGATCCAAGCGCTACATCACCAATGCCAACAAGGCGGGCCTGTTCACGGTTATGGCGCGCACCAATCCGGCCATCAAGGGCGCCGGCGGCGTCTCGGCGTTTCTGGTCCCGCGCGATCTACCGGGCCTGTCCACCGGCAAGCCGGAAAAGAAGATGGGCCAGCAGGGCGCGCACATCTGCGACGTCAACTTCGACAATGTCCGGGTGCCGGCCGAGAACCGCCTGGGCGACGAAGGGCAGGGCTTCAAGATCGCCATGCAGGTCCTGGACCGCGGTCGCCTGCATGTGTCGGCGCTTTGCGTCGGGGTGGCCGAGCGTCTGCTCGCCGATTGCGTGGCCTATGGATCCGAGCGCAAGCAGTTCGACCAGCCGATCACCGCCTTCCAGCTCGTGCAGGGCATGATCGCGGATTCAAAAACCGAGGCGCTGGCCGCCCGGGCGCTGACCATGGAGACCGCCCGCAAACGTGACGAGGGGGCAAACGTGACCCTTGAGGCCGCCGCCGCGAAATACTACGCCTCCGAGATGGTGGGGCGGGTCGCCGACCGCGCCGTGCAGATCTTCGGCGGGGCCGGCTATACGGCCGACCATGGCATCGAGCGCCTTTATCGCGACGTGCGCATCTTCCGCATCTACGAGGGCGCCAGCCAGATCCAGCAGGTGATCATCGCCCGGGAAACGCTGCGGCGCGGCGGCTGAGGCTTCAGCTAACCCCGGTCTCGATCGCCAGCCGGACGAGATCTGCGGTGCGGGATACGCCCAGCTTGGATTTTATCTGGCTGCAGTTGTTGGCGATGGTCTTGTAGCCGACGCCGACCGCGGCGGCGATCTCGGCCAGGCTCGCGCCCTTGGCCAGCAGGCGCATTATCTCCAGTTCGCGCGCCGACAATATGTCGAGGCCAGGCGTTGCGTTCACCTGCAGGGCGAGTTCCTGCGCCAGCACCGCCTCGACATAGCGGCCGCCGGCGGTGACCCGCCGCACGGCGGTGAGTAACTCGTCGGGGGAGGCATTCTTGGTCATATAGCCCGCCGCACCCGCCTCCAGCGCCCGTTTCGCATAGAGCGGCTCGGCGTGCATGGTCAGCACCAGGATCGGTCCCGCACCCTGCTGAATCAGGCGCCGCAACAGCTCGAGGCCGCCCAGCCCCGGAAGGTTCAGGTCCAGGACGATCAGGTCCGGCTTCATCACGCGCGCCCGGTTCAGGGCGTCACGGCCGTCGGCGCACTCGACGATCTCGCCATCGGAGATCGAGCTTAGCAGGCGCTTGAGGCCCGCGCGCACCAGGGCGTGATCGTCGACCAGCAGAATGTTCATGTCTCGTCTCGCTCCTCGGCCTCGCCTGCGGGTAGGCTCGCCAATATCGTCCAGCCGCCGCCGGCGCCGCGCTCGATGGTTAGCGCGCCCCGCACGGCCTCGACCCGTTCTCGCATGCCGATCAGACCATAGCCGCCGCCGCTGCCTGACCCGCGTTGGTCCGTCGATCGGCCGTCGTCGCTCACGCGGGCGGTCAAGCCGCCATCGGGCGTCAAGGCGACAGCGACATCGATGCGGCCGGGCCGGCCGTGGCGCACGGCATTGTTCAGTCCCTCCTGGATGATCCGATAGAGGACTTCGCGCCTGTCGGCGGGGATGGCGTCATCGGGCGGCAGGCTGATCTGGAAGTGAATGCCCGGATGACGCGCCCGCCAGAAAGTGACCAGTTCCTCGACCGCAGCGGTCAGGCCAAGGTCAATCAGTTCGGTGGGGCGCAACCGGCCAAGGATGTCGCGAACCAGCGCCTGCATGTGGGCTACGCCGTCCTGGATGGCGGCCAGTCGATCCAGCACCTGTGACGTCTCGCCCTCGCCCAGCATACGGCGCGCGGTTGCAGCGTCGACGTTGACCGCGAAAAGGTGCGGTCCGATCTCGTCGTGCAGGTCGCGGGCCAGATCAGCGCGCTCCTCGTCTTGCAGGGTGCGCAATTGCTCTTCCAGGCCGCGATTGCGTGTCTGCATTACCTGCAACCTGCCCGCCATTTCGTTGACGCCCTGACCGAGCCTGATCAACTCGGCGGGCCCGGTCGCCGGTACCTTTGCCGCATAATCGCCTGAACCGATCCGCGCGAATGCCACGGAGAACGAGGCCAGCGGACGCAGGGCCCGCCCGACAGTGAGCCAGACGGCGATCGAACTGGCCAGCAGGGACGCCGCCAGCACCGCGGTCAGGTCGACGAACTCCCGCCAGAGCGCGCCGACGTCGTTGGCGAATAACAAACGCACCACGATAGTGCCCTGTCCGGCGATCGGCGCGGTAATGTGTGCGTCCGGCAATACATCGCCCAGCATGTCCCGGAACCAGTCCGGCGCGGGTAGGGCAGGGGCCGCGCGGGAGCTGAACAGCACAGCGCCCTTGCTGTCTATCAGCGTAGCCGCCAGGTGCCGGTTGCCGTCGAAGGTCGCCACCAGCTGGCGCAGGTCCCGCGCCGGATGGTCCGATCTGGGCAGGTCCTCGAAGGCGCTGTCGACCGTCTGGCGAGCGCCGGCCAGCGCGGCCGCGAGTTCCTCCCGCAGTGCCTGCTTGGCCTGCCAGCCGGCCACGCCGATGCCGGCCACCGAGCCCAGCAACAAGACCAGGGCTATCGCCACGAGCACGCGTATTCGCAATGACATGCCGGAACCATAACGCCTCCGCTGATATTGGCGACATCGTTGGCGTGATCGGGAAAAATTCCCGATAAAGCCGGGAAGCTTGGTCATGGGCTAGACTGCGTGAGAGCCATAGTGCTGCACCGCACAATGACCTCGCGATTGCATGTGAACCCTTTGCCCCGTGGACGTCTTCGCTGGTTGCTGATGGCCTGTGCGGCCGGCGCGCCGATGGCGGTCAAGGCGGCCGCACCAGACACAACGCCAGCGCCGCAGGTTTCCGAGATCGTCGTGACAGCACATCGCCTTAATGAAGCCCGCGCCACGATCCAGCCGCAACTGGGAGCCTCGGTCTACACGATCAGCGCGAAGGCGATCGAGTCACTGCCAGGCGGCGCCAACACGGCCCTCAACCAGGTAATCCTGCAGGCGCCAGGCGTCGCCCAGGATTCGTTTGGACAACTGCACGTACGCGGTGAGCACAATGGCCTGCAATACCGCCTGGACGGAGTGATCCTTCCCGAAGGGCTCAGCGTGTTTGGTCAGGCGCTCAGCCCGCGACTCGCCAGTAAAGTCGAGCTGATCACCGGCGCACTGCCGGCTCAATATGGTCTGCGAACGGCCGGCATCGTCGACATCACTACCAAGAGCGGCGAGTACAAATCCGGGGGCGACCTGTCGATCTATGGCGGGTCCCACGGGGAGATCGAGCCCAGCTTCGAGGCCGAAGGCAGCTCCGGCCAGTTCAACTATTTCGTTTCCGCCAGTTATCTGCATGACGGGCTGGGCGTTGAGTCGCCCGATGGCCAGTCGACGCCGCTGCACGACGTCACCGACCAGCTGCAGGCATTTGCCTACCTCGCCGACATCATCGACCCGTCCACCCGGCTCTCGCTGATCCTTGGCGCTTCGAACGAGCGCTTTCAGATTCCCGACATTCCAGGCGAGACCCCGTCACTGACCTATGGACCCGGTGGCGGCCAGCCGCTGGTTGTTGACGGGCAGACCACCTATCCCAGCGCCTCGCTCAACGAGAGCCAGAAGGAAGCCACCTACTACGCGGTGGCCAGCTTCCTGCACACGAGCGACCGGTTCACCGGCCAGATCTCGTTGTTCGCACGCTATTCAACGCTGAAGTTCGTGCCCGATCCACTGGGCGGCCTGCTGTTCAATGGTATCTCGCAGGACGCCTACAAGCGTGACGTCGCTGGCGGCGTGCAGGCAGAGGGCGTGCTGCATCTGGGCGATGCCCATACCCTGCGCGCCGGAGTGATTGCCCAGATCGACCGTTCGACCAGCAAAACCAGCTCCCAGGTCATCGCCCTTGACCCGGTCACCGGCGCGCAACTGACTGACCAGCCGCGGACCATCGTCGACGATGCGGGCCAGACCGCCAGGACCATCAGCGTCTACGCCCAGGACGAATGGAAGCTGCTGAGCAACCTGACGCTTAACTACGGCGTGCGCTTTGACCAGTTCGACGGCTACCGCAATGAGAACCAGGTCAGCCCACGCGCCAACCTTGTCTGGACTCCGACATCGACCACCACGATCCACGCCGGCTACGCCCGCTATTTCTCGCCGCCGCCATTCGAACTGGTGGGCGCGACGTCGGTGGCGAAATTCCAGAACACCACGGCGGCGTCTCCGAGCACTGCCGACACCACGCCCTGTTCGGAGCGGGCGAACTATTTCGACGTGGGGCTGTCGCAGAAGGTGGTCAGGGGTCTGGTCATTGGGTTGGACAGCTATGCCAAGACCTCGCGCAATCTCGTCGACGAAGGTCAGTTCGGCGCGCCGATCATCCTGACGCCGTTCAACTACGCCGAGGGCCGCCAGTATGGGCTCGACGGCGACTTTAATTACAACCACGGACCTCTGACGGTCTACGCCAACGTGGCCTGGGAGCGGAACCAGGGGCGCGCCATCACCACCAGCCAGTTCAATTTCAGCCAGGCAGACCTCGCCTATATCGCCAGCCACTACATCTTCCTGGATCATAACCAGACCTGGACGGCGTCCGCCGGCGCCTCATGGCTGTGGCATGGTACGCGGATTGGCGGCGACCTGATCTATGGCAGCGGCCTGCGCTCGACCGGTACCGATGGGATTCCGAATGGCGATCACTTGCCGGGTTATGTCCAGGTCAACCTCGCCGTGTCGCATCGTTTCGAAAAGGCGCCGTTTGGTCCTCTCGAGGTGCGGCTCGATGTCATCAATCTCTTCGACCACGTCTACGAAATCCGTGACGGCACGGGCGTCGGCGTCGGCGCGCCGCAGTTCGGCGCCCGGCGCGGAGTCTTCGCGGGCGTGACCCAGTCGTTCTGAGCGCTTGCCGACGGCGCGCTGGCATCGCAAAGGTGCGCCGGGCGGAGATGAAATGATGAGTCTGGACGCGCTGCTGGTGGCGCTTGGCGTCACGGCGGGCGTGGCGACCCTGGTTGGCGGTTGGCTGGCCCTGCGGTTTGCCGACCGGATACACCTCGTGCTTGGCTTCAGCGCGGGCGCGGTCATCGGCGTTGCTTTGTTTGACCTCCTGCCGGAAGCCTTGCGGCTGGGGCGCGCCACGATGGACCCGGCGCTGGTCTCGGGAACCGTCGCACTGGGGTTTTTCGGCTACCTGATAATCGACCGCGTGCTGCTGATCGCCTCAAGCGAAGGCTCCGGGTATCGCGGCCATCTCGGCGCTGGCAGCCTGACTATCCATAGCGTTCTCGACGGCCTTGCGATTGGCCTAGGCTTTCAGGTCTCCGCCGACGTTGGCGCCATCCTGGCGATTGCCGTGCTGGCACACGACTTCTCCGACGGAATCAATACGGTCAATCTGACGCTGGCCGGATCGTCCGGTACGCGCGCGGCAAGGCGCTGGCTGATCGCGGACGCGGCCGCGCCGTTGGTCGGCATTCTGATCAGCCGCCTGATTGTCGTCCCAAGGCAAGAGCTAGCCCTGACCATCGCCGGCTTTGCCGGCTTCTTCCTCTACATCGGCGCGAGCGAACTGCTGCCCGACAGCCATCACCGGCATCCGCGCGCCTGGACGACAATCGCGACCATCGCCGGAGCGGCGCTGATCTACGGAGTTGTGACCATCGCGAACCGCTGATCTGCTACCGGCGGAGACTGCTTCCGACGGAGACTGGGTTCGCCGCGAAGTTGCGTCTATGATCGCGGCGTTCAGAATTTCACCCCAAGGAATATCCCGATGATCCTCTTCGGCTCCTCGCTGTCACCGTTTGTGCGCAAAACCCTGGCCTTCATCTCCGAAAAGGGCCTGCAGGTCGAAATCAAGCCGACCGGTCTTGGCTCGACCGATCCACAGTTCCGCGAGGCCAGCCCGTTCGGCAAGATTCCCGGCTTCCGCGACGGCGACTTTGCGATCTCCGACTCCACGGCGATCATTACCTACCTGGAGGCAAAATATCCTGAACCGGCGCTGTTGCCGCTGGAGCCGAAAAGCCGCGCGCGGACGATCTGGTACGAGGAATTCGCCGACACCATCCTCACCGCAGCTGCGGGAAAGCTGTTCTTCAACCGCGTCGTGGCTCCCCGATTCCTGGGCCGTGAAGGTGATCTCGAAGCAGCCGACAAGGCGGAGAAGGAGGAACTGCCACCGCTGTTCGACTACATCGAAGGCGTGATTCCGGCATCCGGCCATTTCGTCGACGACCGCCTGACGCTCGCCGACATCGCGCTCACCAGCCCGTTCGTGAACCTGATGCACGTCGGCGTCGAAGTCGACGCGAACTCCCATCCCAAAACCGCGGCCTTCCTACAGACCATGCTCGCCCGCCCGTCCTTCGCGCAACTCGTATCCCAGGAAAAAGCCTTCTTCGGCGGCTAGCCAATACTCCGGCGCGTGGCATTGGACCTCGACACTCTCCTTTCGGAAATACGCGCTTGTCGGGCCTGCGCCGGTGAGTTCACGCATGAACCGCGGCCGGTGGTCAGGGTAAGGACGGAGACCAGGTTGCTGCTCTGCGGCCAGGCGCCAGGAAGGCGGGTGCACGAGAGCGGACTGCCGTTCGATGATCCATCCGGCGGCCGGTTGGGTGGCTGGATGGGTGTCGACCGGGAGACCTTCTATGAGCATCCCGCGATCGGCGTGGCGGCCATGGCGTTCTGCTATCCCGGTACGGCTCCTAAGGGCGGCGACTATCCACCTCCGCCACGTTGCGCCGCGATCTGGCGGGAGCGGCTATTGGCGCAGTTGCCAAACGTTGAGCTGACAATTCTCCTCGGGCGGCCGGCCCAGGTCTGGGCTCTGGGAAATGGCGCCAAGGCATCCATGGACGCCGCCGTACGCGGCTGGCGGGAGACCTTGCCCCATTTCCTGATGTTGCCGCACCCGTCCTGGCGCAATACCAACTGGCTGAATCGCAACCCGTGGTTCGAGGAAGATGTGACCCCATATCTGCGTGAGCGCGTATCGCGATTGATCTCGGCATGAAATGCTTGATCGGCCTGGGGCTGGCTCTGCTTCTGGGCGCCTGCGCGCCGACCTTGCAGCACGCCGGCAAACCCGACTTGAGCTTTTCCGGTCCCCGCATCGATACCAACGATTTTGTCAGCTTCGATGGCGTGCATCTGGGACTGACACGGTGGGATGCGGCTGGCGAACCGTGGGCGGTGATCGTCGGTGTGCATGGCATGAACGACTACGCCAATGCCTACCATCTCGCGGCGCGGTATTGGGCGGGTGAGGGCATTACCACCTTTGCCTACGATCAGCGCGGGTTCGGTCGCTCGCCTCGGCGGGGAATCTGGGCGTCTGACGCCCTGCGTATTGAGGACCTGCGCACACTGACCGCGCTTGCTCGTCAGAAGTATCCGCACGCGATCATTGCCGTTGCGGGTGAGAGCCTGGGCGGAGCGGTGGCGATCGAGGCGTTCGCATCGGACCGGCCGCCGGCTGCCGACCGGCTCGTCCTGCTGGCCCCGGCGGTGTGGGGCTGGTCGACACAGCCGGTCGCCTACGGGTCCCTGCTTTGGCTGGCGGCGCATCTGGCGCCTGGCAAGGTGTTCGCGCCCCCCGCCTGGCTGGTGCGCCAGGTCACCCCCACCGACAACCGGGCCGAAATGTTCATCATGAGCTACGATCCGCTGATGGTCTGGGGAGCGCGTTCGGACGCGCTCTATGGCCTGGTCGACACCATGGATCATGCCTGGCGAGACGTGGGCGACCTGCACGGTCCAACCTTTTATCTCTACGGCGCGCGCGATCAGATCATTCCCCGCAACGCCGCCGACTCGGCCGTGGCGCGTCTGCCGCATGGCGACCGAAGCGCTTGCTACACGGAAGGTCATCACCTGCTGATGCGCGATGAGCACGCGTTGAATGTCTGGCGGGACGTGGAGGCTTTCATCCGTAATCCGGCGGCCGATCTCCCTTCGGGATCGCCGCCGTTGCCGTGTCCCAAGGCAACTCACGGGGTTGTGACGAAGCCTCCCGGGGCGTAGATGCGGGCGCCCTTACGTAAAAGCCGCCAACCGCCGAGTCGTCATGAGCGTTTTCGAATCCCTCGCTTTCGCGGGCCACGAGGCCTTTCACGCGTTTCATGACGCCGAAAGCGGCCTGAAATGCTTCATTGCCGTACATTCCACCGCGCGAGGCCCGGCGGCGGGGGGCTGCCGGATGTGGGTCTACGAAAACGAACAGGCGGCGATCGATGACGCCCTGCGGCTGTCGCGGGCGATGTCGTTCAAGAACGCGGTGGCCGACATTGACCTTGGCGGCGGAAAGTCAGTGATCATGGCGGAGCCCGGCGCGCCGAAATCCCCCGCACTGTTCGAAGCCTTCGGCCGCGCGGTCGAAGCTTTGGGCGGACGATACTGGGCGGCGGAGGATGTCGGTGTCTCTCCGTCCGACCTCGCGCATTCGCGACGTTGGACGCGCTATGTGGCCGGCCTCGAGGGACATCCGGCTGCGTCCGGCGATCCCAGCCCGGTAACGGCTGAAGGCATCCGCCGCGGCATCGCTCTCTGCGTGCGCCGTGTCCTCTGCAGTGACATGCAGGGTGTCACCGTGGCGATCCAAGGCGCCGGACACGTCGGCGGCTATCTGGCCGCAAAACTGGCGTCGGACGGAGCACGCCTGGTCATTACCGACATTAACAGGCAGGCGACCGTGGATCTCGCGGCCCGAACGGGCGCGCGTATCGTCGCTCCGGATGAAATCTTCGACGTCGATGCCGACGTATTCGCACCCTGCGCTCTGGGCGGAGTGATCACCGTTGACGTACTCGACCGTCTGAAAGGCAGGATCATCGCCGGTGGGGCCAATAACCAGCTTGCCGACGATGCGGCCGGCCGCGCGATGTTCGACCGGGGCATGACCTATGCGCCGGATTTCGTCATCAACGGCGGTGGCATCATCAATGTCGCTGCCGAGATCAGGGCCCTGGAACGGGCTGAGGCGCTGGATCCGGCCTGGGTCGAGATGAAGGTCTCGCGCCTGATGCAGACTCTGGAGGAAATCCTCGATCGCTCGGTAGCCGAACGTCGCCCTACCCACGAAATCGCCATCGAGGTAGCAAAGACGCGCATCGGAGCCGCGAAAAAGCCGCCCGTTCCGCCGGGTTTCTAGCTGGTCATAATCGTGGCGAGGAAGCCGGTCTCGGCGAAGTCGACCATCCGCTGCAAAAGCGCCTCGGTATCGCTCTCGCGGGTAATGCCCTCGGAGAGGACATGCAGTCGATCGAACTCGGCGAAGCGATTGTTGTGCAGCATTCCCAGCGCGAAGTGCATTCGCCAGTAGATTTCCTCTGGCGGCATGTCCGGCAACGCCGCGATCAGCGCGTCCGCGAAGCGTCGCAGGTGTGACACGTCGGTGCTGAGGACTTCTCGCATCGCCTCGGTGCCCTCGCTGCGGGCGCGGATGATAAACTGCACGGCGATCCGCCGTTCGTGTTCGGGGCTGGACCAGCGGAGGGGAGGGGCGAACAGCGCGGTTAGAATCGCCCGGACCGGCGGCTTTCCCCCATGGCGACCGGCCGCCTCGTGCAGCATCCTCGCCCGCTCACGGTTCAGTTCCGCGGTGCGCCTTCGGAAGATCTCGAACAGCAGGGCGTCTTTCGAGCCAAAATGGTAGTTGATGCTTGCAAGATTGACGCCCGCGTCGGCGGTGATGTCGCGCACCGAGACATTCTGGAAGCCGCGTAATGCGAACAGCCGTTCGGCCGCCACCAGGATCGCCGCCTTTGTGGCGGCTTCATGCTCGGCGTCAGGCGCATCGGCGAGATCAGGCAAGGGTTCGGTCATTGATCCGATTCAGGATGATATCGCCATCAAGTGTCGAACCTATCGCGGCAATGCGCAAGCGACGCCGACTACAGGGCCCTCTCTGCGCGGCGGGCTTTGCAGCGCTTCGACCACATTGTCTTCGTGGGAAATAGGGGCGATGAGTGGTTCAGCATGAGTCCGATCGACGCTCCCTCCGATCCCGGTCGACCGCCGTCACTGTGGGATCGCCTCTGCAATCATCCATTGGCGCGGATTGGGCCCGGACTGATCACCGGTGTAGCCGACGACGATCCGAGCGGCATCGCCACCTATTCGCAGGCGGGCGCGCAGTTCGGCCTCAATATGCTGTGGACCATGCCGCTGGCGTTTCCGCTGATGGCGGCCGTCCAGTTGATGTGCGCGCGGATCGGTCGGGTGACCGGCAAGGGGCTGGCCGCCAACATCAAGGTCTTTTTTCCGACATGGGTGCTGCGCGGCGTGGTTTTCCTGCTGGTGGTGGCCAACACGCTCAACATTGGCGCCGATGTCGCGGCGATGGGCGATATTGCCGGAGTTCTCGTTGGCGCGAACCGTCACCTGATGACGGTATTGCTGGCTGTCGGCACCCTGGCGATGGAAGTGTTCATACCCTACCGGCAGTACGCCAGCTATTTGAAATGGCTGGCATTTTCTCTGTTGGCTTATGCTGCGGTGCTGTTCCTCGTACACGTTCCCTGGCAGGAGGTCGCGCTGCGCACCATGCTGCCGCGGTTTCGCCTGGACGCTGCCGCGGCGACGGTCGTCGTCGGGGTATTCGGAACCACCATCAGCCCCTACCTGTTTTTCTGGCAATCCTCTGAAGAGGTCGAGGATATGCGGATGTCATTTGGCGGACGGTCGCTGCTGGCCGACCCCGCCAGCGCGCCTTCGGAACTGCGGCGCATCCGCTGGGACACCTGGAGCGGCATGCTATATTCCGACGTTACCGCCTACTTCATCATCCTGGCCACGGCGGTGACCCTCAACGTCGCCGGAGTCACCGACATTCAGACGGCGACCCAGGCCGCCAGCGCTCTGCGACCGCTAGCCGGGGAATTCGCGTTTTTGCTGTTCGCGCTCGGTATTCTGGGCGTCGGCCTGATCGGCGTGCCGGTGCTGGCGGGATCGGCGGGATTCGCGCTGTCGGAGGCGATGGGCTGGAAGTGGGGCCTCGAGGTGAAGGCGCGCGACGCACGCGGCTACTACGGAGTCATCACGGCGGCAATACTGGTGGGCGTCGCGCTCACGGCGATGTGTTCGGGTTAACGGGGATTTTGGGTTGACGGGCTGGGTGTGATTCCCTGGGGCTCTGATTCGTTGGAGCTGGACATGAGCCTGACAGTGGAACCTGAATTCGCACGCGCCCGATTGGCGGTGCTCTTGAA
>JANXTX010000190.1 GCA_025352165.1 Caulobacteraceae bacterium
CCCAGAACAGCCTCGATATCCGGCCAGCTTCCGTCGAACGAAATTTCCGAATCAGGTTCCATCCAAAGCTTGAATCACAATCCGATTCAAAGCAGAATCCCCTAACTTAGCGCCTATGGGCGAGACGCCCGCGCTACGAGCGAAGAACGGTCCCTGTGCCTTATCCTTGCGCCTATGGGCTTCCGGCCGGCCCCTTATGAGGCGGCGCCCCAGGAGATAGAGGGCCGACGTTCCGTCGGCTGCCGGCTGGAAGCCAGCGGTCCGGCGGAGAGGATTGGGGCCAATCCTCCAAACCTGGCGCCTGTGGGTGGCGCGGCCGGGTTCAGTAGCGCTGGATCACCTCGATCAGATGGCCTTCCGGATCGGCGACGAAGCCGACTTTCAGGCTGTGGGCGGGTGCGTCGCGCACGGCTTCGATGATGGCGCCGCCTTCCGCGACCGCCCTGGCGGCGAAGGCTTCAGCGTCCTCGCTGGCGAAGCCGGTGATGATCTCGCCCGAGGCGGCGGGCGGGCCGTCGTTGTAGGCCAGGAGGATGAAGCTGCCGCCGCCCTTGTTGGTCGGCTCATAGATGATCTCGGTGATCGGCCGCCCGGCGACGGCGCCTTCGACGCGCGCCTGCGGCTTGAGCCCGCAGACCGCCTCATAGAACCGCGCGCAGCGATCGAGGTCGGCGACGACCAGTTTGGTGAAAGAGAAAAACTGCACGGTCATGGTTTGCTCCCTGAATTGTTGACGACATGATCGGCGGCTGACCCGGCGTTCGGCAAGCCCCTTGCCCTTCGTTGCGATCCCGACTTTAGAGAGACGGAAAAGGGAGCATGAAGCACGATGCAACTCAATGACAAGATCGTCGTCGTCACCGGCGCGGCCAGCGGTATCGGCCGCGCGCTTGCCGGGCGTTTTCGCGGGGAGGGCGCGAAGCTGGTGGTCTGCTCCGACCTCAACGGCGAGGGCGCGCGGGCGGTCGCCGAGGAGATCGGCGGGGTCTGGTTCCAGACCAATGTCGCAAAAGAAGAAGACATCCAGCATCTGATCGAGACGGTGGAGGCCGATCACGGCCCGATCGACCTGTTTTGTTCCAACGCGGGGATCGGCATCGGCGGCGGCGCCGAGGCCTCGAATGAGGGCTGGCAGCGCATCTGGGACATCAACGTCATGGCCCACGTCTGGGCGGCGCGGCATCTGGTCCCCCGCATGATTGCGCGCGGCGGCGGCTATCTGGTGAATACCGCCTCGGCCGCCGGGCTGCTGTCGCAGATCGGCTCGGCGCCCTACGCGGTGACCAAGCACGCCGCGGTCGGTCTCGCCGAATGGCTGGCGATCACTCATGGCGATGATGGCATCAAGGTATCGGTGCTCTGCCCGCAGGCGGTGCGCACGGTGATGACGGCGGACAATCCCGACGGCGTCGCCAGCGTCGACGGCATGATCGAGCCGGAGGATGTCGCCGAAGCCTGTGTGCGCGCCATCGAGGCGGAGGCGTTCCTGATCCTGCCGCACCCGGAAGTACTGGAATACATGCGCCGCAAGACCGGCGATTACGACCGCTGGATCGGCGGAATGCGCAAGCTTAACCGCCGTTACCGCGGCTAGGACGGGACCATGATGAACGGAGTTTTGTCGGGCGTCCGCGTCCTCGATTTCGGGCGCTATATCGCCGGGCCGTATTGCGCGACTTTGCTGGCGGAGTTTGGCGCCGATGTCATCCGCATCGAGAAGCGCTCCGGTGGCGAGGATCGCTTTCAGGCTCCGCTGACGGAGTCGCGGGAAGGCGCGCTCTACATGCAGGTCGGCCGCAACAAGCGCGGCATGACCCTCGATCCGATGAAGCCGGAGGGTCGCGAGGTGGTGCGCCGGCTGGTCGCCACCGCTGATATTGTTGTCGTCAATCTGCCGCCGCAGTCGCTGCCCGCGCTCGGCCTCGACTATGAATCTCTCAAGGCGATCAAGCCCGACATCATCCTGACCATGGTCACCGCCTATGGCCGGGGCGGACCCTACAGCGAGCGCGTCGGCTTTGACGGCATCGGCCAGGTGATGTCCGGCGCGGTGTATATGACTTCCGACGGGGATGGCGAGCGACCCTATCGCTTCCAGGCGGCGTGGGTCGATTTCGCCACCGCCCTGCACTGCGCCTACGGCACGGCCCTGGCCCTGCTGGAACGCAACAAGACCGGGCGCGGCCAGGTGGTCGAGGGCGCGCTGCTGGCCACCGCCCTGACCGTCTCCAACGCCATGGTGATGGAGCAGGGCGTGCTCGGCATCAACCGCGAGCCGACCGGCAATCGCGGTCAGACGTCCGCGCCGGTCGACGTCTTTCAGACCATGGATGGCTGGATCCTGGTCCAGGTCGTCGGCCAGCCGTTGTTCGTGCGCTGGGCCAGGCTGATGGGCGAGGATCACTGGCTCACCGATCCGCGTTTCAAGGACGACATCTCGCGCGGCGATAACGGCGTGATCGTTTCCGAGCGCATGAGCCGCTGGTGCGCCGAGCGCACCACAGCCGAGGCGCTCGATATTCTCGGCAAGGCGCTGATCCCGGCCGGGCCGGTGCTGAAACCCCAGCAGGTACTGGACGATCCGCACGTGCGGGCGATGAACTTCTATCAGGACATCGACTACCCCGGCCTGCCCAGGCCCGCCCCCGTCAGCCGCGCCGCCATCTCCCTGAGCGAAACGCCCGGGGCCATAGAGCAACGGGCGCCGACGCTGGGCGAACACACCGATGAGATCCTGGGCGAGATTGGGTATGATGCGGCGGAGATCAAAGGGTTGCGCGAGGCGGGGGTGGTATGACAGCAAGCCTCCCTGACGCTCTCTCAAGTATCCTCTGGGATTACGGTGACATGATATCAATTGCATAAATGGGCCCACTCGGTCGCCATCCCTCTTTCCTGCCTAACGAGGGCGACGACAATGGCCAGACCAGCGCGGATAATCGTTCCCCAAGAGATTCGACAATTGATATGCTGTCACCGTAATCAACGTAATCGGCTCCGATCGCCGGCACGGTAGAAGAGCACCCGCCCGGTCGGGACAAGTTGCAGGAGGAGATCGAACTCCGCGGCGTTGGCGATAAGGACGGTGAAGCCCAGTTTCCGCGCCTGCAGAAAGAGGACGCAGTCCGCAAGCGCTTTCAGCCTGGCGTCCCGGGCATATCCTTGAAGCCTTGATAGAATGCCGGCGAGTAAAGCGGCTCGCCCCAGCACCTCCGTATCCGGTGCAAAGACCCGGTGATCGGGCATGGCTTCGATCTGGCGGCTCACCGCGGCGACCACAGCCGCTGTGCGGCGGTCATTGGGGTTCAGCACGCCGAGAGTGTGCATCAACTCCTGGATCGCCACCGTCGAGTGGTTGACCTGGCGTATCTCCACGAGTTGCTCGACCAGCCTTGGCGCCCGCCCCTGCATCTGATCGATGTAGGCGCAAGTATCGAGCAGCAGCGGCTGTCCGGCCAACTCGTCTTCGTTGGCGAAAGGCAATGCTTCATCCGGGCGACGAGCCAGCATCTTGCCAGGGTCCATTCGCGCCCATCGCAATGCGGCCGCGACATCGAACCCCGCCACCTCTGATTCCTACTGTCTATTCCGATAAATTAGAGATGGTATTTTTGATTTGGCTGCCGCGCACCTCGCGC
>JANXTX010000210.1 GCA_025352165.1 Caulobacteraceae bacterium
AACCCTAAGGCCTTCATCACTCACGCGGCATGGCTGGATCAGGCTTTCGCCCATTGTCCAATATTCCCCACTGCTGCCTCCCGTAGGAGTCTGGGCCGTGTCTCAGTCCCAGTGTGGCTGATCATCCTCTCAGACCAGCTACTGATCGTAGCCTTGGTGAGCCTTTACCTCACCAACTAGCTAATCAGACGCGGGCCGCTCCAATGGCGATAAATCTTTCCCCCGAAGGGCACATTCGGTATTAGCTCAAGTTTCCCTGAGTTGTTCCGAACCAAAGGGCACGTTCCCACGTGTTACTCACCCGTCCGCCACTAATCCCGAAGGATCCGTTCGACTTGCATGTATTAGGCCTGCCGCCAGCGTTCGCTCTGAGCCAGGATCAAACTCTCAGGTTGAGTTGACGTTCTGACTTTCGTTTCCAATCCCTTGGGAGGGATTGGGCGTAGTCTGCGTAGTACTATTGACGAGTTTCCAAAACCACTCACCCAAGGTTTCCCTTGGAAAAAATGGCCATGGTTATGTCTTCAAGAGACCGCAAACTGTCAGCGTCTATTAATGATCATTGTAATGATCATCGCCAGGACACCGCCGCCTGCGTTTCTCTTTCCAAATCAACGATTTCAAAGACCCGAACGACTTTTGTCGAACCCACCGATACGCTCGGCGGCGGCGAGGAGCGGGGTGTCTATCCGCCACCTGATCTACTGTCAATCGCCAAATGCACCGTCCTAAAAACGCCAGGATTAGAGCGCAAAAGTCGCCCCGGGGCCGCTGAGGTGTGAACCTCGTCAGTCCGTTGCGATTCGATTGAAGGCACGGAAGGTAGGCCAGTCTTTGAGAAAGATCAAGGAATAAAGTTATTCCCGACCAGACCCGAACACCGGCGACCCGCCGCGTTTCGAAGAAGGGGGGCGTATAGCGGGGGTGTGTTTGTCACGCAAGCGTCATGCGCCGGGTTTTCTCAGGAAATTTGCGTGCGATATTCGGCATAGGACGCGGCAGGTCGGCGAACAAGCGTCATTTCCTGCACGTTTTGCATACAGTGCAATATTCCTCAACGCATGGGACAATTCGCAAATTCAGGCGCGGCGGCGCCTGATTTCTCATCACGTCAACCGCCCGTAACAGAGGGAAGCTGATGGAAATTCGCGCCTGCGCCACCGCCGACCGCGAAGATGTGGTTTCGCTTTGGGAAGCCTGTGGCCTGACACGACCATGGAATGACCCAAGGGCCGACTTTGACCAGGCGGTCGCGACCGTAACATCGACAGTGCTCGGCGCGTTCGAAGGTAACCGGGTGATTGCCTCAGTAATGATGGGTTTCGATGGTCATCGGGGCTGGGTCTACTACCTGGCCGTCAGCTGCGATCAGCAAGGTCAGGGAATCGGACGCGCGATGATGGGCGCCGCGGAAGAATGGCTGCGGCTGCACGGCGCCGTGAAGCTTCAACTGATGGTGCGCGACGACAACAACGCCGCCCTGGCGTTTTATGAACGCCTCGGCCTCAAGAAACAGGCCGTCGTAACGCTCGGGCGGAGACTCGATGGACGGTGAGTCGCCCACAGTTGGCGCTGAAGCAGGAAGAACGACTCGCTAGGCTGCGGCGATATAAGCGCGAAGGCCCTCTGCTTCTTCTTCTGTTTCGGCGATTTTGGCTTTGACCAAGTCACCGATCGACACAATTCCCACCAACCGTCCATCGACGACGACCGGCAGGTGGCGGACACGGCGGTCGGTCATGCGGGCAAGAATCTCGTCAATGGCTTCGGATGGCCTTGCGTAGACGACCTCGCGCGTCATGCATTCGGCAACCGGCCGGGCAAGGCCCGCGCCCCCCTGTTCGGCAACGACGCGAATGATATCGCGCTCGGAGACAATTCCCACCACGTTGCGGTCATCGTCAACGACGACGACAGCCCCTACCCGCCGGACATTGAGCATTGCCGCAACCGCATCGACGGAATCTCGCGGAGAGGTGGTAAAAACAAGATCGCCCTTGGCTTTCAGCACCTGGGACACAAGCATTGGTCTTCCTCCCATGCTTCTTATGAGCATGAGAACGTCCGCCTAAAATGCGAACGAATCAAGACGATTATTCGTGAACGCTTCGTGAGCCCCGGGCGATCACGACCGCTGGTCCTATCAGCAGCAACCCGGCGGCGAAGCCGAAGATGTGCGCCTGCCACGCGACAGGCGCGCCGCCGGCGCCCGGCGTCAGGTTCAACAGTCCCAGGCCCGCATTTATCGCGATCCAAAGGAGTGTCATGCCGACCACGCGTCGCCCCGCGATCGGGCCGAGGCTGCCACGCCCTTCAATCAACCTTGCCGTTGCGCCGAACAGCCCGGAGGCTGCGCCGGAGGCTCCAATCAGCGCCCACGCGCCCTGCCTCGGGTCGCTGGGCGGCATTAGCGACGCGACCCCGGCATAACTCAATGCCGCCAGCACGCCAGAGAGAATGAAGAAGGCGAAGAATATCAACCCTCCGCGCAGGTCCCGGCCCAACAACCGGGCAACGGGTGCGCCGAAAGCCAAGGTGAACGCCGAGTTCATGGCCAGATGCACCCAATCCGCGTGAACGAATAGATGAGTGACCAATGGCGCGAACCGGCCACGGTCGAGATCTTCCGCCGTGAGTGCGAACGAATCGGCCGGAACACCAAGGAGCACCCGCGCCGCGTGGGCGCCGACCAATGCGCCGACAAGGACAATCAAGGTCCATGGAACATTCAGGAGCGGCTCCCGGCCGGCCTGGGGCGATATCTGCAGATCGTCTCGCATCGGCGTTCCGCCTTGAAGGCGCCCTACGGCGCGGGCATGGTCCGCCGCCAACCTTGGGCGGCGCCGCGGCCCTTATGGCAGGATGACCCCATGGTTCAACCATCACCGCTTGCGATTGCAACGGCCATAGCGCTCAGTCTCGCCGCCGCCGAGCCAACCGAAGCGCTTCCGAACCTGTTTGGACACGGACCGAAGCCGCCTCCCCCGGCACGCTCCGCCGCGCCCGCCTCCTCCCCGGCCGACATACCAAGCCCGTCGGACATCGCGGCAGATCCCTCGGTCAGGCTGGGTGTTCTCCCCAACGGACTTCGTTACGCGATCGTGAAGACCACAGGTGGCGCCGGACGGGCCTCCGTGCGCCTGCGGTTTAATGTCGGCGCCGATGCGGAAGGTCCGGACGAGCAGGGTTTCGCTCAGTTGCTGGCGCGCCTTCCCTTTGACCATCCACCGCCGCCGAACAAAATCAGGGGAGCCGCAAAGACATCGTCACCAAAGTTCACCTCGGACGACGACGCAGATTCAACAGTTGATGCGACGACATTCAGCCTGGACCTGCCGGCCGCGGATATCGACTCAGTCGACGGGGCGCTGGGCCTTATTCGGTCCGTGGTCGGTGATCTTAAATTTTCTCAGGCCGATGCCGATGCCGAATGGCAGGTCGTGCTGACTCACGAGCGCGCCAGCAATGATGTCGGCTACCGCCTGTTCAAGGCGCGCCTCGCTTTTCTCCTGGAAGGGCAGCGCCCCGCCCTCGGTTACGTCGGTGGGAAAATCAACCTGCCGGCCAAGGTCAGACGCGATGCGATCCAGGCATTTCATGCGCGGTATTATCGTCCGGAGAATGCCGCGCTGGTGGTGGCTGGCGATGTGGACCCCGACGCCACCGAGGCGACCATTCGCAGCCGTTACGGCAATTGGCGTGGGCAGGGCCCTTCCGAAAATATCCCGGGGCCCGGCCCCATCGAAACGCGCGGCATCCAGACGCGGCTGTTCACCGAGGCTGGCGCGCCGGACACGATCCAGCTGTCCTGGGTAAGCCCACCTGTTCAATCGGCCGACACACTGGAAAACCGCCGCCGCGAGGCCATCGAGCGGCTCGCGCTCGCTGTCCTCAATCAACGTCTGGCGGAACGAGCAGCCACTGACGATGCTCCATTCTCGTCTGCCGGCGCATTTCAGGCCGACCAGTTCGGCGCCGCGAGCGTCACCAGCCTGATCATCGGCGTTACGCCGGGCCATTGGCGCGGCGCGCTGGCGGCGGCGGACCAGATACAACGCCGCGCCATCACCGAAAATGTCAGCGCCGATGAACTAACCGCCGCGCGAGCAACCGTTGATGAGGCCTTCAGGGATGTCGCTGAACCGGCGGACAACCGTGAATCCGTGGTCGCCGCCGACATGGTCACCACCAGCCTGGCAGCCGGCCAGGCTGCTACCAGTCCGAACCAGGACTTGGCCCTGTTCGACCGCGCGACAGCCGAAGCCACCACTGACCAGGTTTCGACGGCAATGAAAGCATTGTTCAGCGGTCAGGGACCGTTGGTATTCATGTCCTCGCCGGACCCGGTGGAAGGCGGCGAAACGGCACTGGCAAGCGCGTATGCCACGGCCCACGCCGCACCGATCTCCACGCCCGTTGCGGAGAAGCCGGCGGCGGCGCCGTTCGAGGCCTTCGGTGAAATTGGCAAACAGGCCGATCGTCGCGATCTGATCGATCTGGATACGGTCTTCATCCGCTTCGAAAACGGCCTGCGACTGACGATCAAACCGACCAAGCTGCGAGACGGCGAGGTCAGCGTGAAAGTGCGCGTTGGCGGCAACGTGGCCGCCCCCGAATGGGCGCTCTTGGCTCTGGTCGATGGCGGCCCGGCTAAAATCGCGAAGGAACGCGGCGCGTTGGCTCTGAGTTCGAGCACGACTCGCGAGGACCTGGAAGATACATTGCGGACGCTTGCCGGACCGATCCTGAAGCCGGCTCTGCGGCCTGGGGCGTTTGAGAAGGCGCGGAAGGCGGCGCTCGAACGATACGACCACGACCAGTCAAGCGCCGAAGGCGTGCTGGCTCGGGACCTGCCGGGCTTATTGAACAACACGACCTCAATGTCTTCCAACCGAGCTTCAATCGAGAGAGCGCGTCCCGACTTTCTCGGTGAGCAGATCGACCCGGCGATGCGATCCGGATCGCTGGAGGTGATCGTCGCCGGCGACATCACTGTCGAAAAAGCCTTCGACGCCGTGGCTGCCACGTTTGCCGCCCTGCCCCAGCGCCCGACCCCCGCTGCCGTCACAAGCGAACCTGCTCCGCCGGGCTTTTCAGCGCTGTCCGGGTTGCCTCAAACGTTGATTCACAATGGCCGGCCGGACGACAGCGCTGCGCTGCTGGCCTGGCGGACCGACAATCTGCTGGCGGGTCCGCGCGAGGCGCGCGCGGTTCAGGTGCTGGCGGCGGTGCTCCAGCAACGCCTGACTGCTTCGGGAATGTCGGCACGGTCGAGCGACGACGCAAGCCTGACGGGATCGCCGTGGGGCAACCTTACCGTAACTATCGATGCGAAGCCTGAAGTGCTCCAGAAGGTGATCGGCGAAGCCGGCAAGATCGTTGGCGACATCCGGGCTCGCGACGTCAGCGCGGAGGAACTGCAGCGCGCCAAGACGGCGGTTTCACTCCAGGAGGAAACCGCGCGCAGGTCCAATGCACACTGGCTCGACCTCCTGGAGGGGTCGCAGGAGGATCCGCGCCGCCTGACGCTGATTCGCTCGCAGGATGCCGCCGTCGAACGCGTTACAGCCGCCGATATTCGCGCGGCCGCCCAGCACTATCTGCGTGATGACGCCGCGCTGAAGGTGGTGGTCAAACCCGCCGGATCATAGACCGCCATAGACGGGAGCCTCGACGGGCGCCAGCGGCTGACGTCCGAGGATCATGTCGGAAGCCTTCTCCGCAATCATGATTGTCGGAGCATTGGTATTGCCACCGACCAGAGTGGGCATCACGGAAGCGTCGACAACGCGCAACCCCGAGATGCCGATCACTTTCAGCAAGGCGTCCACCACGGCCATCGGATCGTCGGGCGTACCCATGCGGCAGGTGCCGACCGGGTGATAGATGGTCTCTCCCGCGCGACGCATCCATGCATCAATGTCCGCGTCGGAGGTGACGGCTTCGCCCGGCTCGAATTCCCTGCCGCGGATTCCGCTGAGCGCGTTTTGGCCCGCCACATCACGAACGATTGCGACACCGGCGCGAAGGGCGCGACGATCCTCCTCCGCCGACAGATAATTGGCGAAGATGGCGGGATCATCCAAAGGATCCGATGAACGAAGGCCAACTCGCCCACGGCTTTCAGGCCGCAGCTGGCAGACGTGGATGGTGAAACCGTCCTTCTCGACCGCCTCCTTGCCGTGATCCTTCATGATCGCCAGCACGCAATGCAACTGCAGATCGGGACGATCCAGATCCGGACGGGATTTGAGAAAGGCGCCTGATTCCAGGAAGTTCTGCCGGCCCGGCCCCTGGCCAAACAGCATATAGTTGAGGCCAGTCGCCAGGCGGTTGAGGCCCTTATTGTAGGCGTAAGCGGTCTTGACGCCCGGCGTCTCCCAGGAAAGCGCCAGATCGAGGTGGTCCTGCAGGTTCGCGCCGACCCCTTTCAGCTCATGCTTCGGCAAGACCCCAACAGCGGCCAGCGCATCAGGATCACCGACCCCGGACAGCTGCAGGATCTGTGGCGACTGGACCGCGCCCGCGCATAGCAGGACTTCCGCATCGGCAAACACCTGATGCACCTCGCCCTTCTGGACGAACTCGACGCCGACAGCCGCGCCTCCCTCCAGCAGGATTCGCGTCGTCCTGGCGCCAACTTCCGCGGTCAGGTTTGGACGCGTGAGGGCGGGATGCAAAAACGCGCTTGCGGCGCTCCAGCGACGGCCATCCCGGATGCTCAATTGATAGGGGCCGAAGCCCTCCTGCTGGAAACCGTTGAAATCGGCGGTCCGCTTGTGGCCGGCCTCGACGCCGGCCGCAATCACGCTCGAATAGATCGGGTGCGGCGATGCCGCCTTGGAAATATGCAACGGACCATCGGCGCCATGCCAGTCGTCGCCGCCGCCCTCGAGGGCTTCCGAGCGCTTGAAGTAGGGCAATACGTCGGCATAGCCCCAGCCGGTCAGGCCCATCTGCCGCCACTGATCATAGTCACGGGCGTGGCCGCGGATGTAGATCATACCGTTGATCGACGACGATCCGCCCCAGCCGCGTCCTCGCGGCCACCACAGGCGGCGATTGTCGAGGTTGGGCTCGGGCTCGGTCCAGAACCCCCAGTT
>JANXTX010000245.1 GCA_025352165.1 Caulobacteraceae bacterium
AAGCGCCTGGCCATAGGTGTCGTGGAAATGACCCGACACGTCGTTGATGGCGTAGTGCTTCAGGGTGGCCTCCACGGCGCGTTGCACCTTGAGCGGTGTGCCCACGCCTATGGTGTCGGCCACGCCCACGTGCTGCACGCCGATGTCCTTCATCAGGCCCGCCAGCATACCCACGCGCTCCGGTGCTATTTCGCCCTCGTAGGGGCAACCGACCGTACACGACATCGCGCCGCGTACATAAATGCCTTTGGCGCGAGCGGCCTCGACCACTGGGCGGAAACGTTCCATGCTCTGGGCGATGGAGCAGTTGATGTTGCGCTGGCTGAAGGCCTCGCTGGCCGCGGCGAACACCACGATCTCGTCGGGCCAATATTGCCGCTCGACCGCAACTGCGTCGTCGAAACCCTGCATATTGGGCGTGAGCACCGAATAGCGCACGCCCGGCTTGCGCCGGATACCAGCCATCACCTGGCTGTTGTCGGCCATTTGGGGCACCCACTTCGGGCTCACGAAACTGGTGACCTCGATCTCTTTCAGACCAGCGTCCTGCAAACGGTGCACAAGCTCGATTTTGACCTCGGCCGGAACCGTCTGTTTTTCGTTTTGCAGGCCGTCGCGCGGGCCTACATCGACCAGCTTGACGAATGTGGGAAGAGACATGGGAACTCCTTGGGTAGCGTGCTCAATATCCGCGTTCAAGGTCAACGATACCCGCGATGGGCTCGCCGCGCTCAAGTGCGATGATCTTGCCCGCAATCTGGGCAATGCTTTCATCGCGCCGCGTCTGCGCCGAGTACCTCGAGGGAAAGCTCGATTATCTGTTCATCGCCCCGGAGCGATTGGGCGTCGAAGGCTTCCCTGAGCTGCTCGCTCGCAGGCCGCTGGGGTTATTGGCCATCGACGAAGCCCACTGCATCTCTCAGTGGGGCCACGACTTCCGGCCCGATTACCGGCTGCTGCGGGAACGCCTTCCGATGCTGCGCCCGGCGCCGATTGTCGCGCTCACCGCGACAGCAACCCCGGTGGTGCAGCGGGACATCGTCGAGCAGCTGGGCATGGGCGCAAAGGCACGCCTCTTCATCCACGGGTTTCGCCGGGACAACCTTGCGCTGGAGTCGCTCGAAGTTGCGCCCCGAGAGCGGGCCGCGCGCACCCGCCAATGGCTCAACGGTCCCGGGCGGCTGCCGGCGATCGTCTACGCGCCCACACGCAAGATGGCCGAGGCCGTGGCCGACGAGCTGAGCGGCGACCACCTCGTCAAGGCCTACCACGCGGGGCTCTCGGCCAACGTTCGCGACGAGGTGCAGACCGCGTTTCTCGGGGGAAAGCTCGACGTAGTGGTCGCGACCGTCGCCTTCGGGATGGGCGTGGACAAGGCCGACATCCGCACGGTGGTGCACCTGGCGCTGCCCGGCAGCATCGAGTCGTACTACCAGGAGATCGGACGCGCCGGCCGCGACGGGAAGCCCTCGCGCGCGGTGTTGATGCACCACTTTGCGGATCGCAAGACGCACGAGTTCTTCCTCGAGCGCGACTACCCGGACGCGAAGGTGCTCGAGAAGCTCGCCCGGGCCCTGGACGACACTCCGCAGGACGCGGAGGCCTTGGTATGGACGCGCACTTCCGACAGCGACGTGAGTTTCTTGTCCTGGATGGCGGAAACAATGGCGCCCTTGCAGACGCCATTGCAGCCGCAGATCTGGGTGTCGTCCGGCATGGCGGCGAAATCGGTCCCGGCCGGCTTGCCACTTCCCGCTTCCGCAAAGGCGCGGCCGAACACCAGGCGTTCGCGCAAGGCGCTGACGTCCTGCTTGTCGCGCATCAGTTGCAGGTACCATTGGCCGTCGGCGACATCGCCATACAGCACCGCGCCGACCAACTGGCCGTCGCGCAAAACGATTTTCTTGTAGAGGCCTCGCGAATCGTCGCGCAGGGTGATTTCGTCATCGCCTTCGTCGGCCGCCATCAGCGCACCGGCGGAGAAGACATCCACGCCCGTGATCTTGAGGCTGGTCGCCAGAGCCTTGGAGACGAACAGGGCCTCTGCGTCGCCGGCCAGCTGCGCGGCGCAGGCCTTGGCCTGGTCCCAGATAGGCGCCACCAGGCCGAAAACATTGCCGCGATGTTCGACGCATTCCCCGACCGAAAAGATCGCCGGGTCGGAAGTGCGCATGTCGTCCGTCACCACGATGCCGCGGTTGACTTCGAGCTGCGCCGCCTTGGCCTTGAAGGTGGCTTCGTCGGTCGCGGCATAGAAGCCTGCGATGTCGTTGAGCACGGCCGATCCAAACTCGATCCAGCCGCGATGCTCCGCTCGGGTCAGCGCGTTGGCGGGATGCAGCGGCTTCGGCTGGGTCTCTTCCAGATATTCGAGAATGACCGCGGATTCGAAAATCGCGATGTCGCCGACTTGCAGCACCGGCGTCTTGCCGAGCGGCGACAGCGCGAGAAACCAATCCGGCTTGTTGGCAAGATCGATG
>JANXTX010000176.1 GCA_025352165.1 Caulobacteraceae bacterium
TCAATCGCGTCCGCCCCACCCAGAACAGCCTCGATATCCGGCCAGCTTCCGTCGAACGAAATTTCCGAATCAGGTTCCATCCAAAGCTTGAATCACAATCCGATTCAAAGCAGAATCCCCTAACTTAGCGCCTATGGGCGGGACGCCCGCGCTACGAGAGAGGGGGAGCGTCTCGCTCGTTGAGCTTGCGCATGCGGACTTTCCACCTTCAGGTTTTTGAAAACTCCCCCAACCAGCGAAAGTTCTTGAGCCCGACGTTTGACAGAATGCAAATACTCTGCAATATGCAAATGACGCCGCCGCTTCCCGTCGATCTCTCTCTATCGAGGGATGGATCAGACCACTTCCGCCGGCGCCAGTTCGCAGGGATGTCCCCCCGAGCCGCTTTCGATCTGCAAGGTGCTATGATGAACCGCGAATCTGGCTTTCAACTCCGCGCAAACCCGGTGCAGCAAGGCATCGTCTACTCCCGCTTCCGGACGTACGAGATGAGCAGTGAGCGCGGTCTCGGTGGTGCTCATGCCCCAGATATGCAGGTCATGGACCTCGCTGACGCCTGGGAGCGTCGTGAGATAGTCAAGGACCGCCTCCCGGTTGACGCCCGTTGGGACCGCATGCAGCGCGAGATCGAGAGACTCTCGCATAAGCGACCAGGTCCCCGCTACGATGATGGCGCCAATCACAAGGCTTACTACCGGGTCGAGCCACGCCCAGTGCGTAAGCAGGATCAGCCCGCCGGCCACGACGACGCCCAGCGCGACGAGGGCGTCGGATGCCATGTGCAGGAAAGCTCCACGGATGTTCACGTCGCCCTTGCGGCCGGACAGGAACATCACCGCGGTGATGGCGTTGACGGCGACGCCGCCGGCCGCGACGGCCATCATGGTGATCCCCTCGGTCGGCTGGGGATGCAGCAATCGCAAGATCGCCGCCCACGCGACTCCGCCGGTGACCAGCAGCAGCAGGACGGCGTTGCTGAGCGCCGCCAGGATCGAGGATCCGCGCAATCCGTAGGTGTATCTGTCGGTGGGCGCGCGACGGGTCAGCGAGGCAGCCAGCCAGGCGACACCGAGGCTCAGCACATCGCCGAAGTTGTGGCCGGCGTCGGCGACCAGAGCCAGCGAGTTGGCTGTAAGACCCCAGACGATTTCCGCGATGACATAGGCCGTGTTGAGGCAGATGCCGATGGCAAAGGCCCGCCCAAAGGAGGCGGGGGCGTGGTGATGATGGCCGGGGCCCCCATGCCCATGCGCGTGAGCGTGATCATGTCCATGGTCATGCGCATGCTCATCCTCATCCTCATGACCAAGTACATGGGAGAGATCATGGCCATGGTGGTAATCGTGGTCCTGATGGTGCTTGTCGCTCATAAACCCAGCAGTGTGAGCGACACCGGCGGTCCGTCAATAGCCACGAATGCTTCACGCGACATCGGCCCGGTGCGGGGCTAGGGTGTACGCTGCGTCAACTCGCGGAGGACGGCCATGACCAAACGGGATTTTCGCAAGGAATCAGTCGGAGACCATCGGCTGGAGCCGGAAACGCTCATGCTCGGCTACGGGTTCGACCCGGAACTGTCCGAGGGTGCGGTGAAGATCCCGATCTTTCTGACCTCGACGTTCGCCTACAAGACCTGCGAGGAAGGCAAGCTGCTCTTTGACTATATGAGTGGCCGCGGCGCCGCGCCCGACGGGGTGGACGCCGGCCTGATCTACACTCGCTTCAACAACCCCAACCTGCAGATCGTCGAGGAACGGCTGGCGGTGCTCGAGCACGCCAATGCCTGCGCGGTGTTCTCCAGCGGGATGGCGGCGATCCTCACATCCCTGCTGTCGGTGGCCGATCCGGGCCAGATGGTGCTGCGGTCGCGGCCGCTCTACGGCGGAACCGAGACTCTCTTCGATACGCTGCTGGCCAAACTCGGTATCGGCAGCGTCGGCTTTGTCGACGGCGTCGACCCCGGCGCCGTTCGCGCCGCGGCGGAGCAGGCGCTGGCGCGCGGCCCGCTGGCGGCGATCTTCGTCGAGACCCCGGCCAATCCGACCAACTCCGTCGTCGATCTCGACCTGATGGCCACCTTGGCGACGGAGATCTCCTCCCACCAGGGCTTCAAGCCGGCGATAATCGTCGACAACACACTGCTCGGGCCGCTCTACCAGTCTCCGCTGGCTCACGGCGCCGATCTGGTGGTCTATTCCCTGACCAAGTACGTTGGCGGCCACAGCGATCTGGTGGCGGGCTCTGTGGCGGGTTCGGCCGCGCTCATGAAGAAGGTCCGCTCGCTCAGAAACCTCATCGGCAACCAGCTCGACGTCCACAGTTGCTGGATGCTCACCCGCTCGCTGGAGACGCTGCGGCTGCGGATGGACAAGGCATTCGACAATGCGCGAGAGGTGGCCGCATGGCTCACGGCGCATCCGCGTGTCGAGCGGGTCGCCTATCTGGGATCGGCAGTCTCCGGTACTCCGCAGGCCGAGGTGATCGAGCGCCAGTGCGGCGCCCGCGGGGCAACGTTTTCCTTTGTTGTTCGGGGTGGCCGAGAGGCGGCGTTCAAGGTTCTCGACCACCTGCAGGTCTTCAAGCTCGCGGTCAGCCTGGGAGGCACGGAGTCGCTCGCCTGTCACCCGGGCAGCACCACCCATTCCGGAATCTCGGTAAACGAGCGGGTCGCGATCGGCATCGAGGAAGGCCTCATTCGCCTCTCGATCGGTATCGAAGCTCCGAAGGACCTGATCGCCGACCTTGAGCAGGCGCTGGGGGGCCTGGATTAGCGATGGTCCCCTGGCGGACAGTCAATTTTAGTATGAGGCGCAATTTTCACTTGCCAGCCCCCTCATTTGAAAGCCCAATGGTCGGCAACATAATACGCAGCCGCAATTGGGGAGCATTCCATGACGACGTCTCGCGAGGTCCGTCTCGCCCACCGACCCGTCGGTGCGCCAACCCTGGCTGATTTCTCGATCGTTTCGGTCGAGACACCCACGCCTTCCGCCGGCCAGTTCCTCGTGCGCAACCAGTATATGTCGGTCGATCCTTACATGCGCCTGCCGATGAGCGGCCAGGACGGCGTGCATGCGGTCATGGATGCCGGACAGGCGCTCACCGGCGCGTCGATCGGCATCGTCGAGCAGTCGGCGCATCCTGACTGGCCCGTCGGCTGCTGGGCGGTCAGCGGCTCGCATGGCTGGCGTGACTCTTATCTCAGCGACGGCAAGGGCCTGACCAGGCTCGAGACTCTGGCCGGCCCCGCCAGCCTCTATGTCGGGTTGCTCGGCCTGATCGGGGTCACGGCGTTTGGCGGTGTCGAGGGCGTGCTCAAGCCGCAACCCGGCCAGACCCTGTTCGTGTCGGGCGCCGCCGGCGCGGTCGGCTCGGTCGTCTGTCAGCTCGCCAAGATTCGCGGCGCGCGCGTCATCGGCACGGCCGGTTCCGACGAGAAGGTCGCCTGGCTGAAGGACGAGCTGGGCATCGACGAGGCGGTCAACTATCGGACCGCTGGCGACCTGCGCTCCGTACTGAAGACCTTCGCGCCCGAAGGCCTCGACCTGATGTTCGACAATGTCGGCGGCGACACGCTCGAGGCGACCCTCGACACGATGAAGTTTGGCGGACACGCCGCGCTCTGCGGCGCCATCGCCCTCTACAACAGCGACAACTATCGCGCCGGGCCGGCGAATTTCTTCACCGTCATCGAGAAGTGCATCCGCCTGGAGGGCTTCAACGCCGGACCCTATTACCCGCGCGCCGGAGAGATCTTCAGCTTCCTTGGCGGATTGCTGGAGAGCGGCAAGCTGGTCTGGCGCGAGACGGTTCGCGAAGGCATCGACGCCGCGCCCCAGGCCTTCATCGACATGATGGCCGGCGCGAACATCGGCAAAATGGTCGTCCGGCTCTAGCCCGGCGAGAGGTGGAGCAGGGCATGGCGTTCACGCACGTCGACAAGCCGATCGCGATCGCGGGTGCGCGGATCAAGAACCGCGTCGTGCGCACCGCGCATGCGACCAACATCGGCGGCGGCGGTGGAATGAGCGATGACCTCGTCGCCTATCATGAGACGCGCGGCCGAGGCGGCATTGGCCTGGCGATCATCGAGATCATGGGCGTTCACCCCACCTCGCCCTCGGGCCTGAACGCCTTCGATCCCAATATCGGACGAGGCTACGAAAAGCTGGTCAAGGCGATGCGGCCGACCGGCGCGAAGGTCTTCCAGCAGCTCTGGCATGCCGGACATCACGCGAACCCGCTCGATGGCGGGCCGCCCTGGTCGTCGTCCGACGTTCCGGGCCCGACGGTGGGCATCGTGCCGATGCCGATGGACAAGGCGATGATCGAGGAGATCGTCGCCGCCTACGCAAATGCCGCCCGCGGGTGCGAAAGCTTTGGCCTTGATGGTGTCGAGGTCCATTGCGCGCACGGCTACCTGATCCAGCAGTTCCTCTCGCGAAACGACAATCGCCGCCAGGATGAATACGGCGGTTCGTTCGAGAACCGCGCCCGGTTCATGGTCGAGGTGCTCACCGCCGTCCGCGCCGCGGTCTCGCGCGACTTCGCCGTCGGCATCCGCGTCGCTCCCGATGCCATCGTCGGCGGACTGGGCCCGGATGACAATCTGCGCGCGGCGCTCGAGGTGGAAAGCCGCGGGCTGATCGACTTCGTCAACGTGTCGATGGGCAACTACCAGAGTTTCCCCAAGATGATCGGCGGCATGCACGAGCCGACCGGCTACGAGCTGGAGACGTCCTCGCCGGTCACGCGAGGCCTGAGTGTTCCGACCATCGTCACAGGGCGCTTCCGCACGCTGGAAGAGGTCGATGCGGTCATCCGCAACGGCGACGCCGATCTGGTCGGCATGACCCGCGCGACCATCGCCGACCCCTTCCTCGTCAAGAAGACCCTGGACGGGCATCCCGAGCAGGTCCGTCCGTGCATCGCCTGCAACCAGGGCTGTGTGGGTCAGCTCCTCGCCCCGCCCTTCCGGATGGGCTGCGCGGTCAATCCCTCGACAGGCTACGAACTGAAGTTCGGTGACCATCTGCTGGGACCCGCCGCGACCCCGAAACGGGTGCTGGTGGTCGGCGGCGGGCCGGCCGGCATGGAGGCGGCCCGCGTGGCCGCGATCCGCGGCCATCATGTCGTGCTGGCCGAAGCGCAGGCCGACCTCGGCGGCGCGATCAACCTCGCGCGCCGGGCGCCGACGCGCCACGGGATTGGCGACATCACCGCCTGGCTCGAACAGGAGATCTATCGCCTCGGCGTCGAGGTCCGCCTCAGCAGTTACATGGACGCGGACGACATTATTGCGGAGGCGCCCGATGCCGTCATCCTCGCCACCGGTTCGTCCCCCCGTATGGACGGCATCCAGCTCTCAAATCCGGGCGAGCCGATCGACGGCTTCGATCAACCGCATGTGCTCTCGACCCACGACCTCTTCAGCGACGACCATCGCGACCTCGGCGATACCGCGGTCGTCATCGATGACCTCGGCCACTACGAGGCCGTCGCCGCCGCCGACCACCTGATCATGAAGGGGCTGAGCGTCACCTTCGTCTCGCGCCTTCCGGCGTTCGCGCCGCTGGTGGAATCGGCGCTGATGACGGAGCCTGCGCTGCAGCGCCTGGGCCGGGGGCGCTTCACGCATCTGGCCCGCACGCGCGTGATCTCCATCGGTAAGAACGAAGTGGTGCTCGGCCCGACCTATCTGCCGATTGGCTCTAATCAGGCGACCCGGGCGCCGGCCGACACGGTCGTCTTCATTTCCGCCAACAGCCCGAGCCGCGAACTGCTGGCCCCGGTGAAGGCCGCGGGCCTGCCGGTGCGGCTGATCGGCGACGCCAACACGCCTCGCTTCCTGCCGGCGGCCATCCGCGAAGGCCACATGGCCGGCGCGAGCGTCTAGGCGGCCTGGGAGTGGCTGCGGGCGACACGGTCGAAATCGCGGAAAAGCCGCCGCGCAAGACCTATGCCAGCGCCCAGATCCACGAACGCCGCGCGCGGATCATCTCCGAAGCCCTGGCGTTGATCATCGAGACCGGGTCGACCGGCTTCACCATCCAGGAGCTCAGCCGTCGCGCGGAAGTCGCGCCACGCACCCTCTATTACGGGTTCAGCGGCAAAGAGGGGGTGATCGAGAGCGCTGTTCTCGAACACTATTCCGAGCTCTCGCGCCGTAATGGACTGACGGCCTCACCGCCCTACGCGGGGGCCGTGCTGACCGCGCTTGACGTGGCGATCGCCGAGATTTTCCGGGTTCCCAACTATGCGCGGGCGATGGTCGACATCTATTTCTCCCCATCGGCCAACAGCCGCATCGTCGCGGCGCTTCGACGGATATCGAGCGGCTTTCCCGCCATCTGGATCCGGACGGAGCGACAGGCGGGACGGCTGCAGCCATGGGCGGAGGACAATCTCTTCCTGCAACAGCTGAGCGATCTGCAATACGGCGCCATCCACACATGGAGCGTCGGCGAGATCGACGACAACGAGCTCGTCCGCCGATTGCGCGCCAATTTCCGCATCCTGGCGCACGCCGTGCTCAATGATGCAGGGCGTCGCGAGTTCGACGCCGTGCTCGACACGCTGAACATTGAAATTGCCAACCCGAAGGGTTCCTGACCATGGACGCATCGGCCGCCGCGGACCACATCGAAATCCAGCAGGTCCTCTACCGCTATTGCCGCGCGGTCGACCGCGGGGACGAGGCGTTACTGAGAAGCGTCTACCACCCCGGCGCCATCGACCGGCATGGCGCCTTCGAGGGTTCCGGCGAAGCGTTCGCCGCCATGCTCGTGCCGCTGATGGACGGCGCGCCGCGTGTCGGCCAGCATCACATCACCAACATCCTCATCGAGCTGCGCGGCGATACCGCGGACGTGGAAAGCTACTTCCTCGCGCTGCATCCGCTGGGAGACGCCGCGACCGGCGCCGCCAGCCATGTACCAGTTACCGGTCGCTACCTCGACCGATTCGCCCGACGGGACGGCGAATGGCGGATCGTCGAGCGCACCGTCGTGCTGGACTGGTCCGCCACGCCGTTGGGCTGGACGCCGTGGGCCGCGCAGGGCGACTACCCCCAGGGTGGCAGGCGCGAAAGTGATCCTTCGCACGGCTTTGCCCGGGGCGCCTGAGGCCCCTCACCGGGCTGTGGCAGGGTCCTGATCAGTCTCCGTGGGGTGGCTCAACTGACCGTCACGAGACAGTAGCACCGCCAGCCAACGCGTATTCTCGAACTCCGCGGCGACCGCCATCAGGGTCACCGTGAGGGGTGTGGAAAGCAACACGCCGGGCGCTCCGAGGATCGATCCCCAGAAGCCGATCGAGATCAGCACCAGCAGCGGATCGATATTCAGCTCGTCGCTCGCCAGCTTGGGCATCAGCACATTGTCGATCAGGAAGGCCGCGCCTCCAACCACCGCCAGCAGAAGGCCGGGCCGCAGCGGGTCATCGAACTGCGCGAAAGCGGCCAGGGCCGGGAAGGCCGCTCCGATGGTAGGGCCAACGATCGGCACATAGGCGGCCAGAAAGACCACGAACGACACGAACAGGGCATCATGCACGCCCATCAACGCCATCAGTCCCCAGGCCACCGCGGTTACCAGAAACGCCTTCAGTGTCTGCAGCCGCACATAGCGCTCGACCGCGTCGCGCACGCTCTGAGCCACGCGGCCGGCGCTGCGGCGCTGGCCGTCGCCCTGGTAGAGGATGTCCAGCTTGCGCCCGAACGCGGTGCGCGATGCCAGCAGAAAACCGAAATAAATCATCACCAGGACGCTGTAGGAGATCAGTCCACGCGCAGCGGTGAACACCTGTGCGAGCAGCTTCGCCGGCTCGATTCCACCCAGCAGCTGGTGCAGCCGCATCGGCGGCGCTCCGACCATCGCGAGGCTGTTGGCCAGCAGGGCGTCAAGCTTGGGCGTCATCCCGCGGATGGTTCCCGCAAAGGGGGGGGCCTCGATCGCGAACAATACGCCGATCACCACAAAGGTCACCAGGATGATCCCGCCCGCCAGCCCGCCGCGCACCCAGCGCGGAGCATGCGGCAATCGCTGTCGCAGCACCCGCGTCAGCGCCTCGATCAGCAGCAACAGGAAAACCGCGACCACCAGCGGGGTCACGATGGCCTGGAAGAAACGGACGAGGACCATGGCGACCACCAAGGCGAGGAACACCGTGGCGTTGCGTATCGCCCTCAGCGAGCCGGAACGATCGTTAGGTGCCTCGCTCAAGCGGCTGCCAGATGCGCTGGACGTCGCAGATCGGCGGCGAGGCCTTCGCCCATCAGATCGATGAAGTTTTCCGCATAGAACCTGTCCAACGCTGGCTTCGGCGTATCGCGGAGCGAGTCACCGAACCGCTTGAGTGGATTTCGCCCACCCTCGACGTGCGGATAATCCGATGAAAACAAACAGATTTCCTCGCCGCTCTGGCGGATGATCCAGCCGCAGTCCTCGTGCGGGTAGGGCGTGACGCGCACCTGACGGCGGACGATCTCGCTGGGTTTCGCGCTGAGCCGGTGCAGGCGTTCCTCGTTCTTATAGAAAGCCATGTGAGCCGAATCCATCGATCGCATCCAGCCCGGCAGCCACGAAGCGCCCAGTTCGATCGCTCCGAATTTCAGCCTTGGAAACCGGTCGAGCACACCGTCGATGATCAGCGCCGCCAGCGTCTGCATCACCGAATGGGGGATCGGCATATAGCTGACCGACGTGAAGTTCTCCTCGCCGCCATGGAAGTCCTTCACGCGCGGCAGCCCATTCTCGAAGTAGTCGGCCTTGATCTTCTCCTCGCCGCCGACGTGGAAAAGGATCGGAATGCCCGCCTCCTGCGCCCGCGCCCAGATTGGGTCAAAGGCGATGTGGCTTGCCGAATGTCCGGGAGGGCAACGTGAGGCGATCATCAGCGCCTTGGCGCCCAGCTCGATCGCTTCGGCGGCGGTGGCTTCCGCCCGCGCGAAGTCGACCAGCGGCACGTAGGCCGTCGCCAGCAGACGCCGGTCGACCAAACAGAAGTCGGTCATCATCCGGTTGTGAGCCTGCGCGGCGGCATAGCAAAGGTCGACCTCGCCGCTCTCGTCCAGCCCGAAATTGCTCAGGCAAAATGTGGTGAAGACCAGCTGGCTGGCGAAACCGAGCAGGTCCACCGCCGAGGGCCTATCCTGCTTTCGGAATGAACCCAGCGCGTCATAGTTCTTGCGCAGCAGTATGTTCTCAGCCGCCCCGGCGATGAACTCTCGGTCGTCGTGCTTGCGCCTAAACGGCTGGTCCCAGCCGGGATGCGGGGAAGTGGTCTTGTGGTGAAAGATAGGCAGGGCGTGATAGGCGTCGCGTAACCGCGGATCGAACCACGGGTCCAGGCAATCGGGTAATTCCATCAGGTGGGAGTCGGCGTCGTGTACCAGACGGTCTTGCACATAGGGCATGGTTCGTTCCTCCACTGCGTTGCTGATTTCAACGCCAAGTGCTGAGAAACACAATGGCTTCCTCATTTTACAC
>JANXTX010000272.1 GCA_025352165.1 Caulobacteraceae bacterium
CCGTTTCTCCGAAACGCTAGAAAAAGTCTGCGTCGACACCGTGGAAGCCGGCTTCATGACCAAGGATCTGGCTTTGCTTGTCGGCGATCACCAAGGTTGGCTCACGACCGAAGGCTTCCTCGACAAGATCGCGGAGAACCTGAAAAAGGCTCTCGCGCATTAGGCCTACCATTCGCCTTCCCTCGCTCTTCATAGAAGGAAGAGCGAGGCGTGAAAGTTACCCTGCCAGAACAGCCTTTACGGCCGCGACCCCATAGCTGGCCTTCGCTCCGTCCGGCGCGCCTCCCTGAGCGAAATCCGGCTTACCTCCGGCGCCCTGGCCTCCCATAGCGGTAACGGCGGCGCGGGCCAGGACGGACGCATCAAACCGCCCAACAAGATCGGGCGTCAACGCCACGGCGATTGAGGCCTTGCCCTCATTCACCGCCGCATAGGCGACAACGCCGGCCTGGCCGAGACGCTTTCTCGCCTCATCAACGAGAGGACGCATGTCCTTGGCCGAGACTCCCTCGATCACACGGCCATCAAACTTGACGCCGGCCACTTCTTCTACGGCGGATGCCGTCGCTCCACCGCCACCAAGCGCGAGCTCCTTGCGGGCCTGCGTAAGGTCACGCTCAAGCTTCCTTCGCTGGGCCTCAAGGGCTTCAACACGCGCCGCAACCTCGGCGACGGGGACCTTGAACTGGTCGGCGATCCCTTTGGCGACCGCCGCCTGATCCAGAAGCCAGCGCCGAGCGGATTCACCGGTCAGCGCCTCTATTCGGCGCACGCCAGCGGCGATACCCTGCTCGGAAACGATTTTGAACAGTGCGATATCCCCGGTTCGCGCCACATGGGTTCCACCGCAAAGCTCGACGGAGTAGGCCCCCTCGCCCGTCAGAGCATGGCCAAGCGCCAGCACCCGAACGCGGTCTCCGTACTTCTCGCCGAACAGAGCTACGGCCCCGGCCTCGATTGCCTCCTGCGGCGCCATCTCCTGCGTATCGGCCGGCACATTCTGGCGGATTACCGCATTGACTTCGGCTTCTATGGCCTCGACCTCGGCGACCGACACAGGCGCGCCATGGCTGAAGTCGAATCGCATGCGATCGCCGTCGACGAGTTGCCCCTTCTGCGCAACGTGAGGCCCCAGGACATGGCTCAGTGCGGCATGCGCGAGGTGCGCGGCCGAGTGGTTCAATCGCGTGCGCGCGCGTCGATCGGAATCGACAGACAACCGCACGCGAGCCCCCACGGCCAGTGACCCGCTCACTACTGTCATGGCATGGACGTGCAGATCTCCCGCGTGCTTCGTAACATCGGTGACCTCGGCCTCTCCGCCAACCCATTGGGCTACGCCCCTGTCACCAGCCTGGCCGCCACTTTCCGCATAAAATGGCGTCGAATCGAAAAGCACGAGCACCTTGTCGTCGGTGTTGGCAGAATCGACCTCCTGGCCGTCCCGGACCACTGCCAGCACCTCGCCGGCGCCGTCGACTTGGTCATAGCCGGTAAACACTGTTGACCCGAGGCGATCTCGCAATGCCAGCCACACACCCGCCTGCGCCTGCTGACCTGATCCCGCCCAGTGTTCGCGCGCCATCGATCGCTGGCGCTCCATGGCTGTTTCGAACCCGTCGAGATCGACCCCAATGCCCCTCGGACGCACGGCGTCCTGAGTAAGATCCAGGGGGAAGCCGTAGGTATCGTACAGCTTGAAGGCTGTTTCGCCCGGCAGCACCGCGCCTTCACCCATCCCCGCTGTTGCCTCTTCGAGCAGGGCCAGTCCGCGCCCCAAGGTTGCGCGAAAGCGTTCCTCCTCGCCGCGCAGCGTCTCGGCAATCACCGGCTCGGCCCGCCACAACTGCGGGTAGGCCTCGCCCATCGCATCGACCAGAGCGGGAACCAGCCTGTGCATCAGCGGATCCTTCGCGCCCAGCAGGAAGGCATGGCGCATGGCCCGTCGCATGATCCGCCGCAGAACATAGCCACGGCCTTCGTTCGACGGGCCGACGCCGTCCGCGATCAGGAACGAGGTCGAGCGCAGATGGTCGGCGATGATCCGATGCGAAGCTGCGTTCTCACCGGCGGCGGCAACACCGGTCGCGGATTCGCTCGCAGCGATCAGGCTGCGAAACAGGTCGATATCATAGTTGTCGTGGACGCCCTGAAGGACCGCGGTGACGCGCTCGAGCCCCATGCCGGTATCGATGCATGGCTTGGGCAGGTCGCGGCGCTCGCCCTCCGCAATCTGCTCATACTGCATGAAGACGAGGTTCCAGATCTCGGTGAACCTGTCACCATCTTCGTCGGGCGAACCCGGAGGGCCGCCGGCGATGTGGTCGCCGTGGTCGTAGAATATCTCCGAACATGGCCCGCAGGGACCCGTGTCACCCATCGACCAGAAATTGTCCGATGAGTTGATGCGAATGATGCGGCCATCCGGCAACCCGGCGATCTTGCGCCAAAGGCCGGCGGCCTCCTCGTCGGTGGAGTGAACTGTCACCAGCAGGCGCGCCTTGTCGATTGCAAAATCTTCGGTGATCAATCGCCAAGCGTATTCAATGGCGCGCTCCTTGAAGTAGTCGCCGAACGAAAAGTTGCCGAGCATCTCGAAAAAGGTGTGATGCCGCGCGGTATAGCCAACATTGTCGAGATCATTGTGCTTGCCTCCGGCGCGCACGCACTTTTGTGACGACGCCGCGCAAGGCGAGGGGGGGGTCTCCGCGCCGGTAAAGATGTTCTTGAACGGCACCATGCCCGCATTCACAAACAGGAGCGTCGGGTCGCTTTGCGGGACCAATGGCGCCGAGGGTATAACGGCATGCTGGCGCGCCCCGAAGTAGTTCAGGAACTGGCTGCGGATATCGTTCAGGCTCGGCATCGGAGGCGCCTACTTCTCGAGGATCGACTCGCGCCGTCTAACACCTCCCCCCAATGCCGACAAAGGGGGACGCGTATTGCGTGGTGATCGACTGATGATTCGATGAAAAATACCGGCGCCCCCGTGCTCCCTCCCCTTCAGGGTCGGGGGTCGGGGATAGACGCTGAAAGCGTCAGGGGTGGACCGGGTATCAGCCTCCGCGGTCGGTGGTGGTTTCCGACTGCAACTTACCGGCTTCAGTGGATGGGTCGGGGTTCCCCACCCTGACGGTTCGCGCCGTCTGTCCCTCTGCGGAAGCAGAGAGAGAAGAATTGCTTTTTTCAAATAGATATGGGGTTCGACGGACTTTCCATTCGTCCCCGTCCTGGACGCACAGGGCGGGGTCGAGGCCCAGGGTCTTGCAAAGCATGGAGATGGTCTCGCCGACGGGGCGGTCGAGGAAGTCGGCGAATTCGTCGTCTTCGTAGAAAAGCTGATCCATGCCCATGAGCAGACGCTCGGCGGCCTCGCCTTCCAGGTCCGGATGATCTTCCGCCACGACGTCGCGGAAGCCCAAGGCGATCTCGGCGAACTTGGAACGGCTGTGATCGGCGTCGCGCTTCGCGCGGCATGCGTCGCGTTTCGCGATGAGCTGATTGGCGCCGGTTTTCACGTCTTCATCGAGTTTGGCTTGCAGCGCGATGGTGCGGCGCACGGTCTGGGCTATCTTGTTGAATGGCGCGGTCGGATCCTCGCCTGGCTTCAACGGTTCGCCCGCGACGGCCGCCGCCGCGAACCGCGCCTTGGCATAGGCGCCAAGCGCCTCCACCAGTTCCATGCCGACCTCCGTCAGACGCGAGAGCGTGCGCAGATTCTGCTCGCCGCGTGCCAACACCGCCGCGGCCAGGGCCATGGTGGGATCGTCAAGGTCCGCGTCGTCAGGCGGGTCGATGTCCGGGCAGGAGCGGTAAAGCATGGATCGATGCAAACCACGTTGGTTGCATATTGTCAAGTTAAATCGCATGACAGCACGATATCTCAGATAGAGTCACGCATTGAGATGACGGGGCCGGTCTGCAATTCGAAAACCGCGGCGAGGCGGCGTCGGCCGCCTTCTCTATGCGTCGTAGCCGGGACTCTCGCGGTCGAGGAGGCGCAGGCAGGCGGGCCAGGCGAGGGCGCCGCCGACGCCGCGGCTGGTCTGGCGCTGGACCTCCTCCCGCGCGGCCTGGGGGGCCAACAGCACCTTGTCGCGGCCGCACGAGAGCGCCATCACCTGCTGTTTGCAGGCGCGCTCAAGATAGAACATGCCGATCCAACAGTCAGCCGCGGTCTCGCCCACCGCGAGCGTGCCGTGGTTGCGCAGCAGCATGGCGGTCTTGTCGCCGAGGTCGTGGACCAGCCGCTCGCGTTCGTCGAGATTGAGCGCGATCCCTTCATAGTCATGATAGGCCAGTCGCGGCAGCACGATCAGCGCATGCTGGCTGAGCGGCAGCAGCCCCTCGGACTGGGCGGATACCGCGACACCCTGATCCGTGTGCAGGTGCATGACGTAATGAGCATCCTCGCGCGCCGCGTGGATGGCCGAATGAATCGTGAAGCCCGCCGCGTTCACGAAGTACGAGGTATCCTGCAGCACATTGCCCTGCAGATCGATCTTCACCAGCGAAGATGCCGTCATCTCGCCGAAGAAGAGGCCATAGGGGTTGATCAGGAAGTGGTGATCCGGCCCGGGAATTCGGGCGGAAATGTGGGTATAGATCATGTCATCCCAACCATGCAGGGAGACCAGCCTATAAAGGGCCGCGAGATCGACCCGCGCCTTCCATTCGTCGTCCGACACCTTGCCTTTGAGCGAGCTCAGGCCCGCGAGCGATCCGTCCGCCATGGTGGCTTCTCCCGTTTCCACGTTCGTATCTCCAAGAGTCGCGCCGACTGCCGTCAAGGTCAAGAGCGCTGTATCGCGACCAAACGGCAAGGAAGCCGGGCTTCGGCCGTATGCGTCGCAATGCGTCCTTCAATGAGGCCCCGCCTCTGAGAGCCGGGGAAAGCGAGAGCGGAACGGTCAACATCACGACGATCCAGACGCTTCAATGAGGCCCCGGCTCTGAGAGCCGGGGAAAGGTTGAGCGGAAAGTTTTTCGAGGAGCCCGGACGAACCGCTTCAATGAGGCCCCGGCTCTGAGAGCCGGGGAAAGTCCATTCCGGCTCCGAGGGAATGAAATGCTTCAACATGCTTCAATGAGGCCCCGGCTCTGAGAGCCGGGGAAAGGACGGGAAGTAGGCATGGCGAAAACATTGGATGACCTGCTTCAATGAGGCCCCGGCTCTGAGAGCCGGGGAAAGGGCACCTGAATGAACTGCGCAAGGTCGGCGCGATGAGGCTTCAATGAGGCCCCGGCTCTGAGAGCCGGGGAAAGGCCGCCCAGCGACTGAAGGTCGGGATCGAACGGTCGTCGCTTCAATGAGGCCCCGGCTCTGAGAGCCGGGGAAAGGCTGCTTCTCAGGAAGTCTGGCAGGACCTGCGCACTGTGACGGCTTCAATGAGGCCCCGGCTCTGAGAGCCGGGGAAAGGGACGCTCCCATGATCATCCCTCACGAGTTTCAGACAGCTTCAATGAGGCCCCGGCTCTGAGAGCCGGGGAAAGG
>JANXTX010000289.1 GCA_025352165.1 Caulobacteraceae bacterium
TTGGGAGCGCTTTGGTTCGGGCGTTAACGCTGGTCGAGGGTCACCCTAGAGGGACATGATTTACTAACACTAGATTCAGACCTGCCGCGCCGCAGCCCGTAAATCGCGTAAATTTATCATGCCCCGTTTTTCCGTGAGCGAGGCTCCCTTGCCTTCCCAAACGGAACGGTTCCAACAATCACGACGTCATCCCTTCTGGAGGAGCGGCCAGCCATGGACAGAGTGCTTCCACAACCGACGCCGGAGACCCAGCATTTCTGGGACGGGTGCAAGGCGGGCGAATTGCGGCTGCAGCGATGCACGGTCTGCGCCAAGAGCTATTTCCCTCCGCGACCTTTTTGTCCGGCCTGCGGATCGCGTGACGTCGAAGTCTACGCAGCCAGCGGCCGGGCGAGCCTCTACAGCTATGTGATCAATCACCGGCCGCGCCCGGATATGGGCAAGGAGCCGCATTCGATCGCGGTGGTGGAGCTGGCGGAAGGTCCAAGGATGATGACCAATATCGTCGGCTGTCCGCAAACGCCTGAAGCGCTGGTGCTCGACATGACGGTCGTCGTGACATTCGAGACGTTCGGCGAAATCGCCCTGCCCCTGTTCAAGCCGGCGGAGGGCTGAGGCCATGAAACAGAAATCCATCGCCGTCGTCGGCGCCGCCGAGACCACCCGTCTGGGCAAGATCCCCGAACTGTCGGTGATCGGCCTGCACGCCGACGCCGCGCTGAACGCCCTCGCCGATTGCGGCCTAAAGCCCTCGGACATCGACGGCGTCGCGACCGCCGGCGAGAGTCCGACCGCCATCGCCCACTATCTCGGCATCACCCCGACCTGGGTGGATGGGACGCAGGTTGGCGGCTGCTCATTCATGCTGCATGTCCGTCACGCGGCGGCGGCGATCAACGAGGGCCTGTGCAAGACGGTGCTGATCACGCATGGCGAGAGCGGACGCTCCCGCGTCGGAGCCGGTGGCGGCTTCGCGCCGCGCGGCGGCGGCAGCCTGATGGGCCAGTTCGAGGCGCCGTTCGGGGTGACCTCACCGCCGACGATGTTCACCATTCCGGTGCTTCGCTACATGAAGAGCTATGGCGTTAGCGAGGAAGACCTGGCGATGGTCGCGGTGGTCCAGCGGGAATGGGCGGCCAAGAACCCGCGCGCAAGCTATCGCGATCCGATCACCGTCGATGATGTGCTGAACTCGCCGATGATCGCCTGGCCGTTCCGCATGTTGATGTGCTGCCTGGTAACCGACGGCGGCGGCGCGCTGATCCTGACCAGCGCCGAGCGGGCCAGGGATTTCCCGACCAGGCCGGTCTACATTCTGGGAACCGGCGAGAGCGTGGAAACGCCGTTGGTCAGCCAGATGGAGGATTTCACGACATCGAAAGCGTTCCGGGTGTCGGGCAAGAAGGCGTTCGATGAAGCGGGGATCTCGCATCCCGACGTCGATCATCTGATGATCTACGACGCGTTTGCGCACCTGCCGCTGTATGGTCTGGAGGACCTCGGCTTCTGCAAACCGGGCGAGGCGGCGGCGTTTATCCGTGAACGGAACACCGCGATTGGCGGCAAGCTGCCACTGAACACCAACGGCGGTGGTCTGTCGTATATGCACTCCGGCATGTACGGCATGTATGCCCTGCAGGAGAGCGTCCGCCAGATGCGCGGTATCGCTCCGGCACAGATAGCGGGCGCGAAGATCGCCGTCAGCCACGGGGTCGGCGGCATGTTCGGCGCCTCCGGCACGATCATCTTCACCAATGAGGCGTGAGAGAAATATCAAAGGATCGTTGTGACGGTGAGTGCACGAAAGGTTGAACCACGAAGGACACGAAGGACACGAAGGAGAATAGCAAGGGGAGTTATTGCGCTTCGCGTGAAGCGCATGAAATTTTTCTTTATCTCGTTCTTCCCTTGCTTCGTGTCCTTCGTGGTTAAATACTCTTCGACCGGCCTCGGCGACTTGCATAATGACCGGCTGGAATTCACGGTGCAACCATCGGTCGGCTCGAGTCAGCGCACGGTAGTTATCCATTATACGTGCTTCAGGCACGATCATTTTCTCTACTGAGGTCTGAAACCAATGCTGTCAGTCTATGAGCATCCATTGTCACCCTATGCTCAGAAGGTGAAGATCTCGCTTCGCGAAAAGGGGATACCCTTTGAGCTGAAGTACCCGGAAGGCATCGGCGCCGGGACCTCCGGCGGCGAGTTCGCGTCAGCCAATCCGCGCGCGGAGGTGCCGGTGCTGATCGACGGTGAGACGCGGCTATTCGATTCGACGATCATTCTCGAATACATTGAGGACAAATGGCCTGAACCGGCGATGCTACCTTCAACGCCGGCGGAGCGCGCCCGCGTGCGGATGATCGAAGAGATCATGGACACCCACTTCGAGGCGATCACCTGGGGCCTGGGCGAAGTGGGCTGGTTCAAGCGCGCGAGCGGAGAACTCGCGAAGACCCTGGTGAGCAACGCCGTTCTGCAGGCGCAGGGTCACTATCCCTGGCTCGAGGAGCAACTGGGCGACCGGCCGTGGTTCAACGGTGAGGCATTCGGCTGGGGCGACCTCTGCGTGGCGCCCTTCGTCGGCGGCGCCCTGCCCTCTGGTTCGGATTTCGCGCCGCCGGCCGGCTCGAAACTGGCCGCCTGGCTCGATCGCTGCTTCGCCCGCCCGTCGGTGGCGCAAACGATCGCCGAGTCACGCGCCTTCAACAAGGAAACCGCAGATGTCGTCGGCCTGGTCGCCAGCGGTCTCTTCAAACGCGAGTATCGCGATCACCGGCTCGAGTGGATGATCAAGTCCGGCGGCGTCGAGGTGGTGGCGAAAGGGCTTGAAGCCGATAACATCAGGTTCGGACCGGAGTTCCGCTGACCGGGAACTCAGATCTCGCCAGAGGCCCGGTAGCCGCTCTGCACCGCGCCTTCCATGTAGCCCTGGAACTGCGGCGAGGTGTGTTCCCCGGCGAAATGAAGGTTGCCGACCGGAAGCGCTTCGACACCGGAAAACAGGGTGTATTGGCCGACCTGATAGTAGCTGTAGGCGCCAAGCAGAAAAGGATCGATGTTTGGGTCCCTGCAAAAGGCGAGCCTGGAGCCCGCGCCATAGGCGGCGGTAACGCCCGGGATGATCGGCTCGAGTTGGGTGAGGAAGTCGGAGACCAGCGCGGCCGGGGCCGGTTGGGCGTCATTTGCCAGACCATATTTGGCGGCCAGACCGGCCCCCTCGGCTCCGCCGGGGAAGATCGCATAGACCGACTGCGCGTGCGGCCCGCGACTGCCGGGATCGTAGCAGGAGGAGTCCCAGCCGCCTCCGATCGGCAGGTCGGTAAGCTGGGAACCGGTATAGCCGTCGACCTGCCATGGTCGGCCCGCGACCTGAATGAAGACCTTGGCGTTTGAGCCCAACTGTGAGCTGGCGATCTGGGTCTTTTTCAATAGAGGCAGGGGCACGCCGCTGAGATCGACGTTCCTCAACGTCGTCGGCGGAATGGCAAGTACGACCTGGTCCGCGAGCACATCGATTGTCGAGGAGCCGTTCTGGAATGTGCAGGTGTAGGTCGAGCCCGACAGCGACACGGCGAGCAGTTGATAGCCGGTATTCACGGAGCCTTGCGGAATCTCTTTTAGCAGGCCGGCGACGATCTGATCGTTGCCGCCCTTCACCGTCCACTTCTCGTCGGTCCCGGCAAGCAGCGGAGTGTTACGGCTCTGATAGCCGCTGGTCGAACTACCATTGAAACCAAGCAGATAGATCAGATTCAGCGCCGACTGCTGGTCAGCCGGACCGCCGTATTCACTCAGCACATCGGCAATGCAAAGGCCTCCCAGCTGGCTGGAGACGCCGCCTGGCAGATACCGGTTGATCCAGTCCGGCACCGACATGTGATCCCACGCCTTTGCCGTCGGCGAAGCATGCAGGTAATTCGCCGTCGGGGCCTTGGCGACCGCGTCACGGAACACATCCCAGACCCCGTCCCGCCAAGCCTTGTTGAGAGCCGACTGGGGATAGCGCGCGCCATTGAACCATTGCGTATCCTGGTCAGCGCCCAGGGTCGCGTTGGTGTTGAGCAGCGTCAGGCCGTAGAGGCTGACCAGGGCGCGCATGCGCTTATGTTCGGACGAGATGAACTCTCCGCACATTTCGGCGACCTCGCCGTTGGCGAAGTAGCCGCGCAGGCTCTCCACACGGCCGCCGATACCGCCGGATGCTTCATAGATCGTCGACGGCAGACCGCGGCCTGTCCACAGTTGCTGGGCACAGGACAAGCCCGCGAGTCCGGCGCCCACGATGACGATTCGCGGCGCACCCTTTGTGCTCGCCCTCGCCCGCCGTGGAGAGATCGCCGCCCCGGCGCCGATCGCGGCAACGCCGCCGAGAACCTCGCGCCGATGGATGAGCGCCCTGCGTTCAGCTCTCATATCGCTGATTTCATCAATGGGCGCGCCAGTGAAGCGCGCCTCCTCGCAGGCAGCCTGAGCTTCGCGCAACATCCGGGTCAGCGGCGAGCGATACGATCTGTTCATGCGTAAACCTGAATCCTGATTGAGACCGATTTTAGGCATCAGCGCCTGCGCCAAGCAGAGTGACAGGTCAATCGGGTGAGGCCGCGTTGACCAGCAAGTGCGATCGCCACCGAGGCGGCCGGAAGAAAGAATGCACCACTAAGACACGAAGGACACAAAGGAGGGCCCGAAGAAGGTTGGAATGCGCTTCGCGCGAAGCGCCAAATCCTGCCTTTTTGACGGTATTATGGCGCAAACGGTGGAAGCGATCATGACGGTTTCCTACCACATCTTGTGGCATGGAACCACCTAGACCCACTAGCAATCGCCGCCTGCCAGGCCGCGCCCCGTATGCCGTGACCGCGCTCCGCCGCAAGTATGCCGAGGTCAAAGGGCGGGGCGACGCCGTGGCGATGGCCCATGTCGGTGCCACGCTGCTGCTATTCGCCCCTGGCGAGGACTTGGCCGCAATCCGCGCCGTGCGGCCCTACAAGGCCGACAGAGAGCATTGGTCGCGCACGGCGCTGGCAATCATGCGCGCCGATCGGACGCCCCTCAGAGCGCGGGAATTGGCCCGCAAGGTCATGGTCGCCCAAGG
>JANXTX010000332.1 GCA_025352165.1 Caulobacteraceae bacterium
AAAGCAGCTCTTCGTCGTCAGTGGCCAGGAAGAGGCAATTGCGGTTCGCTCCCGCTCTCCGGCCGGTACGGCCCATACGCTGAAGAAATGACGCTACCGATCCGGGCGCTCCGATCTGGATGACACGATCCAGGTCGCCGACGTCCAGACCTAGTTCGAGCGTCGATGTGGCAACGATCGCGCAATTGGGCTCGTTGGCGAACGCTGCCTCGGCTTGGCGACGCTCGTCGACCGATAGGGAGGCGTGGGAGATGAATGTTCGCACCCCCGCCTCGCGCAACCCGCTGGCGACCAATTCCACTCTTGAGCGGCTGTCGGCGAAAATTAGCCTGCGCTCCCCGCGATGAAGCCGTGAAAGCACGATGATCGCGTTAGCCACCGAGCCGACATAGTCGATCGTCACTTCGCCATCCGATGGGGGACGAGCCGGGCCGACGACGCGGCCCCCACGATTGGGCGCCAACCATTCCAGAAGGTCCTCGGGATTCCCGACGGTCGCCGAAAGGCCGATCTGGACGCCGTCGGCTGCTTTGCCGTGTCTCCAACTGGAAGGCTGTCCTCCGGCCGTGCGCTTTGACCTACATCGGGGGTGGCGTCATGGGCAGAAGGAGGAACCGGCGGAGGTGGTGATTTCGCGGCAGACGGCTCACGTTCTTTGGGGAGCGTCCCGCCTACAGTCTCGTTAGTCGTCGAGTGCACAACGGGGCTGGCCGCTTTCCGCCGGACAGGACGGCTTACAATCGTGACCGGATCGGAATGGCCGCTAGGCGCCGGGCCCATCGCCGTTCGATCGGTCGTCCTGCCCATCTCCATCAGGGTCCGCCATACCCGGGTCTCGGAATATCAGCCTTCTCGCACGACTCCCTAAGCTGCTCCGCCGTGACGTCCCACTCCGCCGCCAGGTGTTTCATCGGCCGCGACCAAATGTGTTCATAGAGTTCGTGGCGGGTGAGCGTGATCGACACAGGCATTCTCCTCCGAAATCCCTGCGATTGAGGGGCGGCGATCACAATTTCACGCGCAGGCCGCATGCGTTCAATCGGCGCGTGTACACTCACTCGTTTGGGCTTGGGCGCGGATCCCCCGGGCGCACTGGCCGCACCGCCTTGCCGCACACCGCCGATCAGCGTTGCTAAGTTGATTTTCAGGATCCCGCTTGTTCCTGCGTCGCGACACCATTGTCTGGCGCACCATCCGCCTTGATGGGCATCAGTCGCGATCCGATTGTCTTCACCATGTCCTGGAGCGGGTCACCGCTCAAGTGTGCGTATCGCTCCGCCGTCCTCACGTTGGCGTGACCCAGCAGCTTGGCCACCAGGAACAGGCTCGCGCCATCGGCGATGGCGAAGGACGCGAAGCTGTGGCGCAGATCGTGAACTCTCACCGCCGGCAGCCCCGCCGCTTCACAGACTTTCGTAAACGCTCTTCGCAGGCCGACGGCGTGGCCTGCGCCACGAGCTGCGGGCAACACGAATTCGGGTTCGGGGAATTCCTTCCTTTCCGCCTTGGCCCGACGCCGCGACGTGTCGACTTCCTGCCTGCGTTTTGACAGGATGGCGATGGCCGAAGGCGAGAGAACCACACGGCGTTCGCCTGTCTTGCCGCCAGCCTTTGTGCGTTCAGGCGGCAGAACCAACGTTGTGCGGGCGAAGTCCACCTCGGACCATCTAAGGCCCAGGATCTCGGTCTTGCGCGCGCCGGTCAGCACGAGCAGGCGGATGGCGTCGCCGTAGGCTTTGTTGAAGTTCGCTTCGGTTTCCAGGTCGGCCAGGGCGTCGAGCATTTTTCCGGCTTCTTCGCGGCTGAGGAAGCGTTCACGGATGCGGGGCGCGTTGAGCTTCACCGAGGCGAAGGGGTTCGCGCCCGAGATGTGACCATGCTCCACACCCCAGGCGAACATGGCCGCGGCTGTGGTGCGGGTGCGGCGCGCGGTGCCTTCGCCCCCTTTGATGGCAATACGCCCACGCGGCTTGCCGCTTGGCTGCGGCGCCGTGGCGGTCTTACCGTTGGTGATGTCCTGGATGGCGCGGGCGGCGTCGGCCTTGGATAGGGTGTTCGCGATCCTCTGTCCCAGCAGCGGCCGAATGTGCGAATTGAGGTTCGACCCGTCGATCGCCCAGGTGCTGGCTCGTTTGTTGGCCTTGGTCGCCGGTCCGTCCTCGAGGTAGCGGTCGACCAGCTCCGCGATCGTCAAGGCTGCTCGCGCGGCCTTTTTCTCCACCGCCGGGTTCTGACCTTGTCTGACGCTGTCGAGCGCTTCCTGCGCCCGCTTGCGCGCCGTGTCGGCCGTCCAGGGCGAACCATGCACGCCGATGGTGAAGGTGCAGAGGCTGCGGCCGGCCCGATAACGCACCGCATAGACGCGCCGGCCAGTCGCATACACACGCACCAGGAAACCCTTGAGCTTGGTGTCCCATAGCCTCGCCTCCCCGCTCTCCGACACCACGATGGCTTCTACCGACCGCTTCGTGATGAGCGCGTTGATTGATTTCACTGCGGATTCTCCGTGATGTCAGGGTTACGGCCCGACACCAAATAGACACCAAACCCCTCGAAATCTCAAGGCGCCAGCGTCTACCGAGCTATCTGTCAGAAAATAGAAAACCTAGAAAATACAGACGGATGATCCCCTGCGCTACAAGGAGGAATCAGGCGGGACAGGCCCACCCCTACGTTGACATCGTAGGGGTCGCTGGTTCGATCCCAGCCGCGTCCACCATCCCCTCGCCTGCAAGGAAGCCCTTGTCTGAATGGCGTCGGCCCCTTCAGGGAGTCCCTATTCGCTGGAACCCCGCAGTTGCCGCGCCATGATGGGGACCAAGGTGTTCAGTCCCTTCATCGGACGCGCCATCACCTTGAAGCGCGTGATCAGCCCGTCGTCGTTCCACCAGATCATGTCGACCCCGTTGACGTAGACGCCCTCGATCGTCGCCTCGAATTCCAACACGGCGGAGCGATCCGCGGTCCATTCGCCAAGATACCTGAAGGTATCGTTGTTGAGCACCGTCATGGCGGCCCGCAGGTATTTCACCACCAGGGCCTTGCCCTCCTGCGGGGAATGCACGGCCGGCGACTGAAATATCGCGTCTTCGGCCAACAGCCGCTCCACGCTCTCGAAGTCGCCGGCGTCGACCGCCTCGTGCCAGGCGGGGATGGGGCTGGATGTCATGGATGGCTCCGCGGCTGATTCTTTCAGCAGATATGAATGCAGATTGGTGTCGCGACTAGCGCCGTTCCCCGCACACTGCCTCCACCAGCCGTGTCGGATCGATGGCATGCACCGTGCGCCCGTGCAGTCCGGTCATCGACCGCGCCGCCAGCAGGGCGTTGAGCACGGCCTCGTCTACCGCCTCCACAGTGGCCAGGAACAACGGGTTCATCTCGTCATTGGCCAAGGCTTGGAAGTTCATCAGGGGAGGCTCGGGAAACGGGCCAGGGTCGTTGGCTGTGGTAAAGGCGATGAAGATGTCACCCGAGCCGTTGCTGGCCGGCGTGCCGCCTCGCCCCACTCCAAGACCTGCGCGACGGGCCAGCCGTTGCAGTTGATGGGGCAGAAGTGGCGCGTCGGTGGCCACCACGGCGATGATCGAGCCCCGCTCGGATCCCCACAGCCGGTTCTCGCGCATGCTTTCACCGACCGGGACGCCACAGACCCTCAGCCAGTCGCGCAGCCCATGATTTGCCTGCACCAGAACACCGACGTGATAGCTTCCGACCTGCGTCGTTATCCGCCGCGAGGCGGTTCCCGTCCCCGCCTTGAATTCATAGGCGATCATCCCCGCGCCGCCGCCGACACAACCTTCGGCAATAGGCCCCGTCGTTGCGCCATCAATCGCCGCGATGACGTCGTCCTCGCTCACATGCAGGCCGGCGATGTCGTTCAGCCAGCCGTCGAAGGTTTCCGCCACCACCGGCAGCGGCCAATGATTGACGCCCACCACCTCGGGAAACCGCCGAGCCATCCAGCGCATCACTCCGTGGTGGGCCATGCCCAAAGAAAAAGTATTGGTGATGGCGATCGGCCCGGTAAACCAGCCACCCTCGGCAATCCAGTGGCAGCCGGTCATCTCGCCGTTGCCGTTCAGCGCGAACGTCCCCGCCCAAACTGGATGAATCAGCTCACCGGGCGCGCGCGGCAGCACCGCGGTAACGCCTGTGCGCACACAGGGTTGGTCCCTGATAAGCGTCGCATAGCCAACCGTAACCCCTGGCACGTCGGTAATCGCATTGCTTGCACCTGGCTCACCCGGAAGGGGCAAGCCGAGCTCACGGGCCCTGGGTCTGGGCGCTGAGGGTTCGGCGACGGTCATGATCGCTATGGAGCCGCACTATCGACGAAAAGGGCAGACCAAGATGCCTGATTGGCGAGCGGGCTCAATAGCTCCACTCGTCGGCCCTGGCCGGTTCCTGCGTCATGTCCGGCCGCCCCCAGGGGATCGTACCCCACACCCGATCATGTATGTAGAACAGAAATATCTTCGTCGCGGTTTCCGCCAGGGCCAGGGCGCCGCCGAACCTCACCGCGGCCATTGGTTGTTGCTCATGGCCCGTCAGATACAGGATCAGAAAGCTCAGGACGAACGTATCCAGGCTGCCTACGAACCGCCAAGTAATGGCCATCGCCAGTGAACGCGAGCGCGAGCCTGCAGCGTGGATAAGCATGGCAATCTCCTGGTGGCGCGCGCACCATCGGCAAGCATAGGGACTGCGGCCCGACCGTTCACGTTCAAATTACTAAATCTCATTGGTGGAAATTCTATAGTGCGCGGCCCTTGGTTGTCGCGGGGACCGGTCGCCGCAATCCGTATTCCAGGTTCGCGAGTCGGCGGCTAAAGTCATGGATCTCACGTAAACAGCTTGCGAGAGACGGAGGATGGCGACCTACAGGCTTCGACTTTTTGGCCGCGACGGATGGTCGAACAGGACATTGGTCGGTGTCCTGGCGTTTCGCGCCCGGGACGCCGCCTCCGCGCCCGCGAAGGCTAGAAAGTTGTTTCCCCAACTGCTCGACGATTGCAGCTATGCCCTTCTTTACGATGAAGACGGGGGGCTAATTTGGCGCAAGGGCGAAGAACGGAGCGATTGGGTGCGGCGCCAGGTAATCCTCGGAGCGGCAACGGACGAACCCCACCGAAATCCTTCCGCCTGAATTTGAATCGTCCCGGGTTGGCAAACTCTCAACCGCGCCCCGCCCACCATACGGAACACCAGGCACCAGCAGGCAACCAGCGCTCGCCCGTCAGGGGTAGAGCATTTCTATAGGCGTGCCGGAGTAATTCTGAGGATTGGCAGGGTAACCCACAGGGAAGATTAACTCAGTGCTCCGACTGTCCGCCCGCGATTAGCCTGAGGCTCACTGGTCGAGTGCGAGGTTATACGGGACAACAGGGCTCACCTATCCATAGTCGCCGCGGGCCATCGGTTGCCCCGCGATTGGGGCGCCTGGCTAACCAACTTTGGTTCGTCAACGCTTGCGCTCTTCACCCATCCGCCTCGACGAGACCCATTGCCGCAGGACGACCATGACCGGCCAGATCGTTGCCTTTCGAACCCCGCCCACGGCCGACGAGCGAGAAGAGTTGCTCGCCGCAGTTGTCGATCTGCATACTCTGATCACACTAGACCCGGTCCTGGGCGTGTCGCCGGTTCGTATCTATTTCTTGCTTAACCCGCAGGCCGTGGCTCGGGTCGCCGCGTGCCTCGACTCTGGCGATCCCTCCAAGCGGCGTCCGCCGAGCGCGTTTGCACTCGTTGCCTATGATTTCCCATTCGCCTTGTACCTAATCGAGTCCAGCGTCCCCTCGCTACGGCCGCACCGTGCACAAGAAATCGTTTCGCGTAGCGCTGGCCTGCAGGGCGATGCCCTGCAGGTGGCGGCAACCGCTTCGGGTATTGAGACCTGCCCCATCCCTTCATTCAATGAGAGTGGATTGAAGGCCGCGTTCTTTCCGGACACGCAGGAGACAGTCACTCACCTGTTCCGCCTAGGGCTTCGCGGGAACCCATGAGGCTGCTTCTGGCTGTCCAACCCTTGTATCGCAGACGCCGCACGTGTGCTGCAGCACCAGTCCTTGAGACGCTTCGCGCCTTGGCGCCAATTACGTATTGGAGAACCCATGAGCCCTGAAAAGCTTGAGCTTCGTCGACCTTCCGACGGCGCATGCTATCGCCGGGTGACCCTGGCTATCGAACGCGATGGCGCACTCACCTTACACGAGCACGAAATCGGCGCTGGTCAGGGCGACGCCTGGGGACAGGACGAACAAGAATTCACGTTGAGCATCCCGCCAGACCAGGTGAGCCGACTGGCGTTGATCCTCGCCGGAGAGATGCTCAAGGGCGAAAGAGAGGTAGCGAAACGGCTGACCGAAATTTGCGAGGCGAATGACGTCGATTGCAGGATCGCCTGCTGGAGCTGACCGACCCAATGAGCGAGGATGCATCGCGTAATTGGCCCTCAAATCGGGGCCGGCCTCAACCCACGATCAGCCGAAGCGGTCCTTCGAATTGAGAAAGCGCGCGGAAATAGCCATAGAGCCTGTCCCACGTTCCATCGGCCAGGTCCCCACTGAGCTTGTCGACAAACCTTTGCACAATGGTGAGCGCGATAAAGCTCCATCCTGAACAGGCCAGTCGGGCTCCCTCCTCAAGCAAGCGTTCGGGGCGCCCATAGTAGGCCTCGTTGAAGCCATCCGTGCAGTCGAGCGGTATTGGTACTTCCAGAACGTCGGCCGCACCGCCAAGAGCAGCGATGATCTCACCGACCGGTGGATAGCGGTTCCCCTCGACCGCGGTCACCTCTGGCGCATAGTCATGTAGCCAGAACCGGTCGAGGGCGTCGGGGTCGCAGGTCAGGATCACGATGGGCCCTTGGGTCACCCGGCGCATTTCCGTCAGGCCGGCGCGCAGATCTGGCCATTGATGCACGGAAAAGGTCGTCATGCTTGCGTCGAAATGAGCGTCCGGAAAGGGCAGCCGATCGGCGGTGGCATCCACGGCCACAGGCAAATGTGGCAGTCTTTGCGCCCTCATCGAGGCTGACGGCTCGACCGGCGTGACATTCCGATCCGTGGGTTCATAGGAACCCGCGCCAGCCCCGACGTTGAGTACCGAACGCGCGCTACCCAAAGCCTCGACAATCCGCGCCGCGATCCGCGGATCCGGCCTTCGGTAGCGCGAATAATCCTTGCCGATCCGGCTATAGTCGGCGTCGCCCGCGCTGCCGTCACCACCTCTCCGATCCACCGCGTATCCTCCACATCTTCCTCGCAACGCCAGGAAATGCCAGTTTCCCCACAAGATCCAATCACGGCATCTCGGACGGTCAATCAACCATGTCGACTATCCCCAACCGGTTAGCATTGCTCACCGCCGCCATCCTGCTCGTCGCATTTCCCGCCCTGGCTCAGGCTCCCGCGCCCAGCGGGCCGGTCAGGCCGCTGTCCCGCGACGAGTTTCGAGCGCAGGTCTACAGGCAACTCGACACGCTGGCCGGCCGGGCGACCGGACGAGTGATCTATGCCGGCGTCACCATTATCTCACCGGACGCGCCGAACCCGCGACACAACATGGCGATCATCGTCGCCGGCGATCGGATCGAGGCGGTCACGCCCATGGCGGCCCTCGACGCGAAGGCCCGGGAGGCGGCGGAAGTCTACGATGCGACTGGTCTCTACGCCATTCCCGGCCTTATCGACTCGCATGTTCACAACGCCACGACGCCCAACCGGCCCAATGCCGAACAGCATCTGCGGCGTGAGATATATTCCGGCGTCACGGCGGTGCGCGACATGGCCGGCGACGTCCGCGCTCTGGCCGACCTCTCCCGCTCCGCGCTGATCAACGATATTCCGTCGCCGGATATCTACTATGCGGCCCTGATGGCCGGACCCAGTTTCTTTACCGATCCACGCACCATGACCGCCTCGCTTGGGCTCACGCCCGGACAGATGCCGGGCATGAGGGCGATTACCGACGACACCTCGATCCCGCTGGCGGTGGCCGAGGCGAGAGGCACGGGCGCCACGGGGATCAAGATCTACGCCAACCTGCCTGGTCCACTGATCAAGGCGATCATCGCCGAGGCGAAGCGCCAGGGCATGCCGGTCTGGAGCCATGCCCAGGTGTTTCCCGGCTCGCCGCTGGACCCGCTGGGGTCCACGTCCGTCTCGCATATCTGCATGATCGCGGACTGGGTGCTCAATCCCGACAAGCAGAGCTACAGCCATGCCGATGCCCCCGACTATTCGAAGCTGACCACCGCCAACCCCAACGTTCAGCGCTACATCGCAGCGCTCAGGCAGTCCGGATCGGTGCTCGACGCGACCCTGAGTGTCTACCCGCCGCGCAAGGATCTGACCGCAACCAACGGCGATGCCGTGCGATGCCCCAGAGAGCTGGCCGGCGAACTGACGGCGGCGGCGCACGAGGCGGGCGTTCCCGTCACGGCCGGCACCGACTCCACCTCGGAAGGGACCGACCCATGGCCGCAACTGGATGAGGAGATCGAAAGCCTGGTCCGGTTTGCCCACTTCACGCCTTATGAGGCGATTGTCGCAGCGACCCGCAACAGCGCCATTGCGCTCGGCAAGCAGGATCAGATGGGCTCGATCGAGCCCGGCAAGTTCGCCAACATCGTTTTGCTGAAGTACGATCCGCTGACTGACATCGGCAATCTCCGTTCGGTCGTCGTCACCATAAAGCGAGGACATCGATTCCGCCGGGCGGACTATAGTCATCGCCCGATCGTCGATCCGGAACTGGGGCAATAGGAACAGCATGGGTCAGGATGAGCAGCAGCCATCGACATCAATGCCGCATCGCCGGGAACTTTTTCAGCGCGGAGGCGTCGCGATGATTGCAGCAGCCGCATCGCTTGCCGTACCACAGGCCGTCTCAGCGGAGACCGGAGGCGCGCATGCGCGCCATCCGATGGTGATCGACACACTCGGTGGCCTCGGCAATCCGAACCTCCCCGAGACCGCCGGAGCCGAGGATTTCGCCAGCATGGATGCGCGAGCGATCTCCGACGGACACGCTTCCGGCCTGTGCGCCTTCAACCAGACCCTGGGCTACGTCTCGGGGCCGGCTGATCCCTTTGAGTATTCAGTGGCCAGCATCGCCCGCTGGGACGCCTATATCCGCCGCAACCCGCGCAACTTCATCAAGGTGCTGGGCGCCGCCGACATTGTCGCAGCCTGTCGTTCAAAGCGCTTCGGCGTGATCTACGGCTTTCAGAACGGGACGATGTTCGGCGCGGACCCCGGCCGCGTCGCCACCTTCGCCCGTCTCGGTCTGCGCATCACCCAGCTGACCTACAATGTTCACAACCAGCTCGGCGACGGCTCGATGGCTCCGGGGAATGGCGGCATGAGCGAACAGGGCCGCGCCATGGTCGCCGAGATTCAACGCAACAGGGTGATCCTAGACCTCAGCCACAGCGGCGAGCAGACTTGTCTGGATGCGATTGCGGCCTCCAACGGGCCACTGGTGATCAGCCATACCGGGTGCCGCGCGGTCGCCGACCTGCCGCGCAACAAGACAGATCGTGAGCTACGCGGAATCGCTGAAAAGGGTGGTTTCGTCGGTATCTATTTCATGCCGTTCCTGGCCATCGGCCGCCAGCCCACCTCCCAGGACCTGATCGCCCACATCGAGCACGCAATCCAGGTCTGCGGCGAGGACCATGTTACAATCGTACCCCTCCGGTAGGGGCCGTCTTGCGGGCTGTCGGCGTGGCGAGGAGTTTGTGCGCCTAAGCTGACCTTAAGAGCACAGATAGGCGCGCCGCCATGGCTTTTGCGACTTTATTGACTGGACCGGAGCGTCGTCGGCGA
>JANXTX010000346.1 GCA_025352165.1 Caulobacteraceae bacterium
GTCGCCGCGGCGGCCTGTGCAAGGGCCGGGCCGGTTCGATGCACATCGCCGACATCAGCAAGGGCATGCTGGGGGCCAACGGCATCGTCGGGGCCGGAGCGCCGCTGGCGGTGGGCGCGGGCCTGGCCGCGAAACTGGACGGCAAGGGCGCGGTCTCGATCGCCTTCAGCGGCGACGGGGCATGCAACCAGGGCACCACGTTCGAAGCATTGAACATGGCGGTGGTGCTGAAGGTTCCGGTGATCTTCGTGTTCGAGAACAATCACTACAGCGAACACACCGGAGACGCCTACGCGGTCGGCTCCAAGGACGTCGGCGGCCGGGCGGCGGCGTTCGGCATGCCCATTCGCAAGGGCAATGGCTGCGACTTCTTCGAGTCCTATGAGATCATGCGCGAAGCCATCGAGTACTGCCGCGCGGGCAATGGCCCGATCGCGGTGGAACTCGATACGGAGCGTTTCTTCGGCCACTTCGAGGGCGATCCGCAAAGGTACCGGGGCAAGGGCGAACTCGATCGGATCCGCGAGCAGCGCGACTGTCTGAAGGCCTTCAGAACACGGGTGCTCGAAGCGGGACTATTGACCGAGGAAGCGCTCGACGAGGTCGATGCCGACGTCGCGGCGCTGATTGAAGGATCGGTCGTCGAAGCGCGCACCGCACCTGTTTCTCTCCCCGAGCAGGTGCTCGAAGACGTTTACATTTCATACTGATCGGACCGTCCATGTCTCAGCTGACCATCCGCGAAGCCATCAATCAAACGCTCCACGCCGAGATGGAGCGCGATTCCAACGTGATCATGCTCGGCGAGGATATCGTCGGGGGCGCCGGAACCGCCGGCGGCCAGGAAGCCATCGGCGGCATCTGGGGCACGTCCGCCGGACTGTTCGACAAGTTCGGCGCCAGCCGCGTGATCGACACGCCGATATCCGAAGCCACCATCGTCGGCACGGCGGCGGGCGCGGCGCTGGCGGGCAAGCGCGCGATCGCCGAGATCATGTTCGCCGATTTCGTCGGTGTGTGCCTCGACCAGATTTACAATCAGGTCGCCAAGTTCCGCTACATGTTCGGCGGCAACTCGACCTGTCCGATCGTCATCCGCATGGCCTACGGCGCCGGTCTCAACGCCGCCGCGCAGCACAGTCAGGCGGTCTATCCCATGCTGACTTCCATTCCAGGTATCAAGGTGGTGATGCCGACGACGCCGGCGGATGCGAAGGGGCTGCTAACCCAGGCCATTCGCGACGACGATCCGGTGATTTTCTTCGAGGGCAAGCTGCTATACGGCGTCAAGGGCGAAGTGCCCGACGGCGAGTATCTGCTGCCATTCGGTCAGGCGCGCCTCGCTCGTGAAGGCAGTGACGTCTCCATCGTGACATGCGGCCAGATGGTGATGATGGCCGAGGCCGCCGCCGATGCGCTCGCCAAAGACGGTATATCGTGCGACGTCATCGACCTGCGGACGACCAGCCCGATGGACGAGGAGGCGATCCTCGACAGCGTCGAGAATACCGGACGGCTGGTGGTTGTCGACGAGAGCCCGCCGCGCTGCAACCTCGCCACCGACATCGCGGCTCTCGTCGCGAGCAAGGCTTTCTCCTCCCTGAGAGCCCCGATCGAGATGGTGACAGCCCCGCATTCGCCGGTGCCTTTCGCGCGCGAACTGGAGCGCGGCTATTTCCCGAGTCCCGCGTGGATCGAGGCGGCGGCCCGCAAGACCCTGAGCTATCGGTGATATCCAGATGAGCCGCTTAACCGCATTCACCATGCCCAAATGGGGCATCGAGATGACCGAGGGTCTCGTTGCCGAATGGATGGTCGCAGAGGGCCAACCCTATACGCGCGGCGAGGCGCTGACCCTGGTCGAAACCGACAAGATCACCAATGAGATCGAGGCGGAAGCCGACGGTGTGATGTGCCGCATCGTGGCCCAGGCGGGAGAGACCCTCCCCGTCGGCGCCCTGCTGGCGGTCACCGGTGACGCGGCTGCCTCGGCCGACGAGGTCGAAGCCTTCATCGGCTCCTTCGTGCCGGCTGGCGCGGCGGGTGAAGCCGCCGCCCAGCAGCCAGTCGCGAGCGCCGCGCCGGCGCCCGTAGCCGTGGCCGCCAAGCCAGCGCTCGCTCTCACTGAGCCGCCGACAGGTCTGGCCATCAGCCCGGCGGCCTGGAAGCACGCACAATCGCTCGGTGTCGACGTAACCGCCATCAAGGGCACGGGCCCCAAGGGACGGATCAGTTTTCAGGACGTGGACCAGGCCGCCAGGCCGGCTCACGCTGTCGGAGGAGGACAGCCGGTGTCGATTGCCCTCACCACCAGCCACCTGGATGGATTTTTCGCCTCCCCGCTCGCCAAGCGCCTCGCCGTGAAGCACGACGTCGATCTGGCGACGGTGAAGGGAACCGGGCCACGTGGACGCATCGGCAAGGCCGACGTTCTGGCGCTGGTCGTCCCGGCCGCCGCCGCGGATGTCGAGGTCGTGCCGATGTCGATGACCCGCAAGGCCATCGCGCGTCAGTTGACGCTGTCCAAGACGACCATCCCCCACTTCTATCTGCGGATGTCGGTCAAGGTCGACGCTCTGCAGGCCATGCGCGAGCGCGCCAAGGCCAGCGTCGGCCAGGCCCCGAGCATCAACGACTATCTGGTCCGCGCCTGCGCCCTGGCGCTGGCGGCGAATCCGGACGTCAATGTGCAGGTGCATGGCGATGCGATCCATCGCTTCAGGCACGCCGACATCTCCGTCGCGGTCGCGACCGACAAAGGTCTGATCACACCGGTGGTGCGCGCCGCTGAAACCAGAACGGTGGCGCAGATCTCCGCCGAGATCGCGGAACTGGCGTCGCGCGCGCGGGCCAACCGGCTGAAGGCCGAAGAGATCGCCGGCGGCAGCTTCTCGATCTCCAACCTCGGCATGTTCGGCATCGACCAGTTCGACGCCATCATCAATCCGCCGCAAGGCGCGATCCTGGCGGTCGGCGCCGCGCAACGCACGCCGGTCGAGACCGACTACGCCCTCTCGTTCGCGACCGTGGTTCAGCTGTCGCTGTCCTGCGATCACCGTGCGATCGACGGCGCGGTCGGCGCGAAGTTCATGGCCGAGCTGCGCCGGCTGATCGAAAATCCGCAAGCGCTGGTAGGCTAAAACTTCCTCCCTCCCCCGAAGTGGGGAGGGACAGACGCGGCACGCGTCAGGGTGGGGTGCGGCAGGCAAATCACAAGCGACGGAGCTCTGTCACCGCTCCCCACCCTGACGGCTGCGCCGTCTGTCCCTCCCCATAAAGGGGAGGGAGGGAGGATACGTTGAGGCGGCGCTCAGCTTTGATCGGTCAGCAGCTTATTGGTGGCCTTGGTCCGGCTTTCGCTTGTCGCGCGATCGACGCCGTCAGCCGTGATCGCGTACATGCCGTTTTCCGTCTTCAGTATCCAACGCTTTTCCCGCATGTACCAAAGATTGAATGCGAGAAATTCAACGGGGTAGCCGGAGACGCGTTCGAGTTCGTATTCTGATACTCCAGGATCCTGGACATTTATTCTACGCTTGGCATAGAAAAGCGACAGAAGCTTATTCTGGATGTCGACATCTTGCTCGACGACGCCGCCATCGCTGGCCACTTCGATCAGTTCAGTGCGGACACCCGCATTCTTTCTGTACTGGACATCGTATTCGGCGCGCTTCGCCGGATCGCGGAGCGCCTTGTAGGCCTTCAGCAACAGATCGAACTTGTCCCGGTCGGCGGTTGCCTGGTTGTCGGGATGAAAGCGGCGCGCAAGGTGTCTGAACACCCTCTCGATCGTATCCGAAAGTGCGTTTGGGCTTAGTCCCAACAGCTCGTAATAGTCGACGAAGCTCTCTTCTTCCATCTGGCTCTATTCGGGCCCCCACGCGGTCAATCCCTGCAAGACCCTCTCCGATCCGTTCTTGCAACTACGTAAAACCGCAATGCGCCGAGGAAAAAGGCGCGCTACCCTATGCGATTGGCCACGAGGTCCTCGACCACGGACGGATCGGCGAGCGTTGAGGTGTCGCCGAGGTTGGAGACATCACCCTCCGCGACCTTTCGCAGGATGCGGCGCATAATCTTGCCGGAGCGGGTTTTCGGCAGGCCCGGCGCCCACTGGATCGCGTCCGGGGCCGCAAAGGGGCCGATCTCGCGGCGGACCCACAGCACCAGTTCCTTGCGCAGCGCTTCACTCGGCTGGTGTTCCGATGTGAGCGTCACATAGGCGTAGATGCCCTGGCCCTTGATGTCGTGCGGGAAGCCGACCACGGCCGCTTCGGCGACCGTATGGTGGGCGACAAGGGCGCTTTCGATTTCCGCGGTGCCCAGCCGGTGTCCGGAGACATTGATGACGTCGTCGACGCGCCCGGTGATCCAGTAGTAGCCATCCTCGTCGCGACGGCAGCCGTCGCCGGTGAAGTACTTGCCGGTATAGGTGGTGAAATAGGTCGTGATGAAGCGGTCGTGATCGCCGAACACGGTGCGCATCTGACCGGGCCAGCTATCGGTGATGCAGAGATTGCCGCTGACCGCGCCTTCGAGCACCTGGCCCTCGGCATCCACCAACTGCAGCTTGACTCCAGGCAACGGTTTGGTTGCCGAACCGGGCTTGAGCGGCGTCGCGCCAGGTAGCGGGGCGACGAGGCAGGCGCCGGTCTCGGTCTGCCACCAGGTATCGACGATCGGACAACGGCCCTCGCCGACCACGCGGTGATACCACAGCCATGCCTCGGGATTGATCGGCTCGCCGACGGTGCCAAGCAGACGCAGTGACGCCCGGGAGGTGCGCTTCACCGGCTCCTCGCCATCGCGCATCAGCGCGCGGAGGGCAGTCGGCGCGGTGTAGAAGATCTCGACCTTGTGCTTGTCGATCACCTCCCAGAAGCGGCTGACGGTGGGATAGTTGGGCACGCCCTCGAAGATCAGCGTGGTGGCCCCGTTCGCCAGGGGGCCATAGACTATGTAACTGTGGCCGGTGACCCAGCCGACGTCGGCGGTGCACCAGAAGATCTCGCCCGGTCGATAGTCGAACACCAACTCATGGGTGTGCGCCGCCCAGGTCAGATAGCCTCCGGTAGTGTGCAGGACCCCCTTCGGTTTGCCGGTCGAGCCGGACGTATAGAGGATAAACATCGGATCCTCCGCGCCCATCGGTTCCGGCGGGCAGTCGGCGGTGACCTTGGCGACCTCGTCATCATAGAAGAGATCCCGGCCAGGCCGCATGAACACCTTGGCCCCGGTGCGTTTGACCACCAGAACCCTCGTTACATCCGGGCATTGGGTCAGCGCGACATCGACGTTCTGCTTGAGCGGCACGATACGTCCGCCGCGCAGCCCCTCGTCGGCGGTGATGACGAAGTTCGACTGGCAGTCGAGGACGCGTCCGGCGATGGAGTCCGGCGAGAACCCGCCGAAGATCACCGAATGGATGGCGCCGATTCGCGTGCAGGCGAGCATGGCAAACGCCGCCTCGGGGATCATCGGCAGATAGATGGTGACGCGGTCGCCCTTCACGACGCCGTTAGCCTTCAGCACGTTGGCCATCCGGCAGACTTCGGCATGCGCCTCGCGGTAGCTAATTTTTCGAGAATCGGCGGGATCATCGCCCTCCCAGATGATTGCGACGTCGTCGCCACGCGTCGCCAGATGGCGGTCGAGGCAGTTGGCGGAGACGTTCAGGACGCCATCGGCAAACCAGCGAATGCGGAAGTCGTCAGCCTGGAACGAGACATCCTTGACCACGGTGAACGGCTTGATCCAGTCCAGTCGGCCGGCGACGTCGCTCCAATACCCGTCGGGGTCGCTCTCCACGCGGGCCACCGCGGCCTCATAGCCGGCGGCGTCCATGTGCGCGCGCGCGGCCCATTCGGCCGGAACGGGGAAAACCTGACCTTCACTCACCTTGACTACTCCCTGACGAACGGTTTTGCGCGACTATGCGGAGACCGGCCGCATGCGCAAGCGCAAGGATCAGGAAGCCGTGGATTCCAGGTTCTCGGCAACGCCCGCAGCCCATTCGGGTCGCCGGCGCCGGCCATGAAACCGGTAGTAGCCGAGGGCCAGAAAGAAGATCGTCGTCAGCAGGATGACGCTTGGGCGGCCGGCATCGACATCCTGCCAGTCGGCGATCATGGTCACGGCGGCGACCATCAGGCCGAACACAGGGACGGCCGGGTGCAACGGGGCGCGGAAGACGCGTCCGGTCAGACCGCGGTGGCGCCCGACCAGCACCGCCAGCGCGATGAGAACATCACCGACGACATTCCCCGACAGGAACACCAGCAAAGCCCTCTCACCCAACAGAGCCGCCCCTATCGTGGCCAGGCCGACCAGCACCGTGGCGATGATCGGCGACCGGGTCCGCGGGTCGAGACGCGCGAACAGGCGATTGGCGGGACGTGGCCAGACGCCGTCGCGTCCCGTCGAATAGAGGAAACGGCCATAGGACATGGCCAGAGCGATGAGACTGTTGAAGATCGCGGCCAGCACACCAACACTGACCACCATCGCGACCACCGGGCCACCCACGGCCTGGAGAAATACGGCGATCGGCGCTTCGGCCGCCAGCACGGCGGGTAGATCGCGGATGCTCAGCACCAGTAGCACCATAGGCGCGGCGATGATCAGGCTGGCGATAAAACCGATGCGGGCGACGACCTTGCCCATGTTGTGCGGCGCGTCCTTCATCTCCTCGCCGAAATAGAGGGCGAAACTGGCGCCGCTGCAGGCCCAGGCGCCGGAAATCAAACCCAATGCGAGCGCGACGACAGGCGTCGGCTTCAGAACGCTTTTGTCCAGCATCATCGGATGCGCGAAGACCTCAAGCAGGGATCGTGTCGGATGAGCCAGGGCAACGCCGGTCAGCAGCAACAGCGACAGGACCTCGACCGCCAGAAAGAGGCCGGTGACCCACGCGCCTGTGCGAACCCTGAGCACCGCGATCGCGGTGGCCAGGACGATGGCGCCGGTGGCAAGCGGCAGCAGCGGCAAGCCAGGGGCCAGCACCCGCGCATAGTCCGCCAGCCCCAGGGCGGTGAACGCGGTGACCGCGGGCCCAATGAACATGTTGACAGCCACCAGCGGGAACGCGCCTGTCGGACCGAGGATCGCCGCGATGCTTGGATAGGTCCCGCCCGCTCTTGGAAAGGCCGCGCCCAGCTCGGCATAGAGCAGCGCAAGCAGCGCCGGGACAAAGCCGCCGACAATGAACGCGAGCGCCGCCCCGGTCCCGGCGATGTGCAGTACGCCGCTCCGGCGATGTAGACCGACATGGCCGGCGACAGCGCCGAAAATGTCAGCAACATCACCTCGAAAGGACTGAGCGTGCGGTGCAGGGTAGACGACGGTAGTCCGGCTTCTTCCATGGCTCGGTGTCCCCCATGCATCGCGATGACCGGTCTCGATCAACTCAGACTAACGCCTGCAACGTCTGGCACAACCACGGCCACATCGATTGGTGGGCGTTGCATGCGGAATTGGCTGGAAATGGGCGCCGACCTCGGTTCATGTCGCGTCCGGGCTGACGAGCCCGCGCGAGAGGGTCCCATGCTGCTGCACAAATCCACCTGGCCGGAGATCGAGGCCTTCCTGACGCGCTCAAGCGCGGTCGTTATTCCGATCGGCTCGAATGAGCAGCACGGCCCCACGGGGCTGCTCGGCACCGACTGGATGTGTCCGGAGATTATCGCCCACGAGGCGCAGAAGACCGCCGATATCCTGGTGGGGCCGACGTTCAACATCGGCATGGCGCAGCACCACCTGGATTTCCCCGGCACCATCGCCCTGCGGCCCTCGACGTTCATGGCGGCGATCGCCGACTGGGTGCATTCCCTGGCCCATCACGGCTTCACCCGGCTGTTCTTTCTCAACGGCCATGGCGGCAATGTCGCGACGATCGAGGCGGCATTCTCCGAGATCTATGCCGCGTCGAGCTTCACCGGCCGCCGCGCGGGCTTTGCCTGCAAGCTGACCAACTGGTGGGATTTGAAAGGCGTCATGCGGCTGGCGCAGCAGCAGTTTCCGGTTGGCCACGGCAGCCATGCCACACCGTCGGAGATCGCCGTGACGCAGTGGGCCTATCCCGATCAGATCAAGGCCGCCAACTACGCGCCGCAGATCGCCCCGACCGGCCCGATCCGCGAGGCCCTCGACTTCCGTGCC
>JANXTX010000407.1 GCA_025352165.1 Caulobacteraceae bacterium
GCGACCGCCAACTTCGCCCAGCGCGAAGTAGGACGGCGTCCCGGAAACGAAAGCCGCCTGGATATTGGCATTGCCCGTCAGGACCGACGATATGTCGCCGGCCGTGGGTGCGCCGGTGACGATGGCCACGGACTGGGATGTGGAATCAAAGCCGGGCGCCGACAGACCAAGGCTGGCGTCCGCGACATCCGTGGCTCCATCCACTACCGCGCCGCCCGCGAGGCTCGTAGAGGCGTCGGAGGCCACCGATGTCACCAGGGCGCCGTTTCGTTGATGGGCATCCGCGAAAGCGTGCACCGTTCCAGCAACCCCGGCCCCTGTGGCCGTAGCGAGGCCGGAGCTTCCAGCGCCCAATCCGCCCGCCGCATGGGCGGTCGACAGAACCTGCCCCGCGGAGACGCCGCCTGCGGTCGCGACCGCGGCCCCACCGCCGCCGTCAACGCCGCCGGTCCCGCCATCGCCGCCATTGGCCGTCGCGGCGACCGTTACCGATCCCGCGCCGGTGATGGACACGGAAGCATTGGCGGCGCCGCCATCACCGCCGTTGGCGCCGGAACCCGGGCGAAGGGCCGTTCCCCCCGCGCCGCCGGTGGCCAGAACAGTGGACGAAACCGACTTGCTCGCCGTGGCGTTGAGTGTGTCGTCGAACACCAGCGTGGATTTCGCGGAGCCGCCCTTGGCGCCGGAACTGGTGCGGTTGGTAGAACCTCCAGCGCCGCCGATGGCGGTCTCCTTGAGGGTCAGCACGCCCCCGTTCGAGCGTCCCGACACGACATTGTTCAGCGTCGCCGCGCCGCCGGCCCCGGCGAAAGCATCATCGAAGCCAAAGCCCCCGGCGCCGCCGACAGCCTGGACCGAAGCCCCGACCGCGCCGGCGCCGCGCGAGATCGCGATCACTTTTGTCGCCGTGGCCGCCCCGCCGACGCCAGCCGTCTTTTTTCCACCGACCGCAGCGCCGCCCGCTCCGCCGTCGGCTTCAGCGGAGGCAGTGACCGCCTGGGTCCCGATAGAGGTGCTTTGTGCGGTCGCTGCAACGCTCGCCGCACCCCCGGCGCCACCTTTGGCAATGGTATCGGGGAAGGCGCTGCCCCCGCCCCCACCCTGAGCCAGGGCATCGATGTTGAGGCTGCCAACGCCCTTGATCGAAGCGGTCGCCGATGCGACGCCACCGGCGCCGCCGGTCCCGCTGCCAACGCCGCCGCCGTTACCACCCACGGATCTTAGCGACACCAGAATGCTGGCGCTCTGGTTCGCGACCGGGTTCAGGCTGTCATCAACCGTGAGGCTCGACGACGCCGCGCCGCCTTTGCCCCCCGAAGAGGCGGCAATGCCACCGGATCCGCCGAAGGCCCATTGGGTTAACGAGAGGGCTCCGCCATTGCTCATGCCGCTGACGGTATTAACGGCCGAGCTGGCCGCGCCCGCGCCGCCCTTGGCCCCGGAGCCGCCGTTCCCGCCGAAAATCGTTACCGTGGCGCTCGCACTCGCGCTGGAGGTCGTCACGGCGCTCGCCTGGGCGGACGCGGTCCCGCCGGCGCCGCCCGTGGTTCCGCCGGCGCCACCCGCGCCTCCCGAGGCGGTCGCCGACGCAGTAGCGGCGCCGCCGCTGCTCAGAGCGGCGCTGGTCGCCTTTGCCTTGGCGCCGGCGCCCCCGCTGCTGCCAAACCCACCGCTGCCCGCGCCGGCTGAGCTGGTGGCGCTGACTATGGTTCCGCCGACGGCGGAGGCCGCCGATGTCGCAGCCCCGCCAACCGCGCCGACGCCCACGCCGCCGCCGGCGCTTCCGCCGGATGCGCCACTGCTCGCCGCCACCGCGGCGGCGCCGGTGATTGTCACCGCCGCGTCAGCACTGGCTCCGACTCCGCCGAGGGAAGATCCATTTCCCGTGCCGCCGTTTCCCCCGACGGCCTGGACGGACGCGCCGATTGACGCACTCTGAGTAACGCTGGACAGGTCATTGAAGGTGAGGTGCGACGCGCCCGCGCCCGCGGCGCCTACGACGCCGTCGATGGTCCCGCCGCCGGAGCCGCCGACCGCACTTTGGAACATCGACAGGGCCCCTCCATTGCTAAGTCCCTTCGCAGCATTGGTCAGTGTGCTGGCGGCGCCCGCGCCACCATTGGCGCCGGCGATTCCATTCCCACCGCTGCCGCCGACCTGACTGACCGAGACCGACACGGCGCCCGCGCCAGTGCTTGTCGCCTTCGCACTCGCTCCGCTCGCGAGACCGCCCGCGCCGCCGGTATGGCCGACGCCGGCCCCCTGGCCGCCGGATCCGCCCGCTACCGTTACCAACGCCGTGACAGCGTCCGCGCCAAGAGTTGCACTGGCCGCCGTGGATTTTCCGGCCGCCGAACCGCCGGCTCCGCCATCGCCATTCACGCTTGCCCAGCCGCCGTTGCCGGCGCTGGCCTGCGAGCTCGCGCTGACGGCAAGGCCGCCGGAGGCGGTGACCGTCGACGTTGCAGCTCCGCCGTTCCCCGCGTTTCCTCCAAGGCTTGAAAAGCCGCCTCCGCCGCCGACGGCGGCCGACGTTGCGCTCGCCGACAAAGTGCCGGTCGCCCCGGCCAGACTGGTCGCGACACCACCCGCCGCACCGCCGCTGCCGTTCGATCCACTGCCGCCGGCGCCGGCGAAGGCCAGCGAAACGGTGTTCAGAGTGGCGCTGGTCGAGTCACTTACAGTGAGCGTTGAGCTCGCGCCCCCCGCGGTCCCGGCAACGCCGCCGGCCGACGAGCCGCCGCCGCCGCCGATCGCCGTTTGCGACAAGGTCAACAGACCACCGACCGACGCGCCGCTGACCACGTTGTTGAGCGCGCTCGACGCGCCCGCGCCACCGTTGGCCCCAGCCAGGCCGGCGCCGCCCGAGCCGCCGGCCTGGCTCACGCCGGCGCTGGTCGGCCCATTGGCGCCGCTGGTCGCCTGGGCGCTGAGGCCGCCGGCGATACCTCCAGCGCCACCGGAGTTTCCGACTCCGCTTCCCGTTCCTCCGGCGCCGCCCGTGGCCGATGCCGAGGCGATGACCCGATCGGCCAACGCACCCAGACCGACGGACACGGCCTGAGTCGTCGCGACCCCGCCCGCGCCACCGCTCGCCGATGTTGAAGCGCCACCGGCGCCGGCGATCACGGTTGCCGATGAAACAACTTCACGCAGACCGGTCAGGTTAGCGCCGGCAGTGGCGGCGCCACCGACCACTCCGGCCGATAGGCCAGCGCCGGCGCCGCCATTGCCGCCATGGGCCGTGACCGCGCCCGAGATTTTCAAGCTCTGGTTTGGGCTGAACCGATCGTCGAAGAACAGGGTCGAGCTCGCCGCCCCGGCGGCGCCGGCAACGCCGTTCGTCGAGGCGCCGCCGGATCCACCCAGCGCGGTCTGTGTCAGCGACAGTGTGCCGAGGTTCGAGGACCCTCCAACGGCGTTCGCCAGGACGCTGGCGGCGCCGGCGCCGCCCGAACCGCCGACCGAGGCGCCGCCCGTCCCTCCGGTCTGGCTGACCGCCGCCGAAATCAGTCCGGCGCCCTTGCTGTTGGCGGTGACGCTGACGCCGCCCACTCCGCCTCCGGCGCCGCCATTGACGCCATTGACGCCGGCCCCTCCGGCGCCGCCCGTTTCGCTGCTCGTCGCCAGGACGTTGCCGGTCGCTGAGGTGCTGATGGCTGACGCAGCGGCGCCGGTGGCGGCGCCGCCAGCGCCGCCCGTATGCCCGGCCCCTTCACCGCCACCGCCGGCGCCGCCGACCGCCACGCTGCTGGCCGAGATCGCCTGACCGGTGGCGGAGCTGCTCGCGGACGCCACGCCGCCAGCGCCGCCATCCGCGCCCAGGCTCGCCGAGCCGCCTGATCCCCCGGTGGAGACCGAGGCAGCCGAAATATTGCCGATGCCGGCGACCACATCGCTGCTCAACGCCACGCCTCCCGCCGCACCGCCGGACCCAGCGCTGCCGGCCCCGCCGGCGCCGGCCGTCGCGGTCGACGCTGACGAGATGCCGGCGCTCTTGTTCACGTTGAGGGTATCGTTGAACGCCAGGTTCGAGGTGGCCGCGCCTGCCGCGCCCGCCAGGCCGCCGGCGGATGATCCCCCTGCCCCACCGACAGCGGTCTGGCTGAAATTGACGCCGCGTCCGTTGGTTGAGCCACCAATGCTGTTGTTGAGCGTGCTAGCGCCTCCCGTGCCGCCACTGGCGCCGAGCAGCCCGGAGCCGCCGGCGCCACTTTGCTGATACGCCGTCGCCGTTACAAAGGTCGTAAGACTGCCCAGCGACAGGTCACCGTTGGCCAATGCAGAGGTCCCGCTCGCGATGCCGCCGGCGCCGCCCGAGAAGCCGGTCCCTGTACCACTGCCGCCATTGCCGGCCACGGACTTGGCATTCGCGACCAGGTTGTCAGAGCCCGCGCTGGTGCTGAGCGCGGTTGCCTGAGCGGTGGCGGCGCCGCCGACGCCGCCCATATTGCCAAGGCCGTTCGGAGTTCCGGCGCCCGCTACACCGGCATTACCGCCATTGCCACCGGTCGCGATGGACTGGGCGAGAGCCAGCGTGGCGGTGGACGTTGTCGCGCTGGCCGTGGCCGATCCACCGGCGGCGCCAGCGCCCGCTTGTCCGCCCGCGCCCGCGCCGTTGGCGGCGCCATCGCCGCCGTTGCCGCCATTGCCGCCGGTCGCGCTGGCGATGTTGACGGTGTCGTTTGGCGTCGTGGTTGTGGCAACCGCGTCCTGGCCGTTCTGGCCTTTGCCACCAGCCGCCCCGGGCGTCGCGCCGTTCTTGCCGTTGACGCCGAGCTTCCCATTAACCGTGACACTAGCCATCGTGTATCGTCCTCCGCGGATTGATCCTGGAACCGCGGGGGTCGCGGGGTCCGTAGGGGTTTATTCCCGCGAACCATGCGAGGGTTCATTGCCGCTTGCGGATATCCTTCGGCGAAGGGGCGAACGAAGCGCTAGGCTTGCGGATACCCTCATGATCAGGAATGGACTTTCCGGATAGGCCGACGGGATACCTGTCCGCCACACGCGGTGATTGCCTGGCGACGCAGCTTCAGCCTAGTTAGTTAGCTCGCAAAACAGTTCAGGGAGTTCCAGGATGAGAAAGCTTACGTTGGCCGAACAGGCGCCGGTCTCGGCGGACAAGGCATGGAGCGTCATTGGCGATTTCTCCGCCATCCGGAAGTGGGCGCCGATCGTCGATGCCGAATCCACGGTGGAGACGCCGGAAGGCAAGGTGCGAACGCTGGTGCTTCGCGGCGGACGCACCGTCAGCGAATTGATGACGTCCGGGGGCGCCTATCATTACACCTACACGCTCGAACGTCCCGACATGAAGTCGTACCACTCGACCGTCGCCGTCGCTCCGATCGATGACAGCGCGGCGATGATCGAACTGACCGTCGAGTTCGAGCCGGCCGAAGGTGTCGAAATGACCGAGGCAACCGACGGATTCGTCAAATTCCTCAGCGGCAATCTGAAGGCCATGAAGCGCGCCATCGCGGCGGGCTGACCCGCCACGGCTTTGACCGGTCGTCGCAAACCACGATCATCAGGCCGCGATACCGGGATCAGCGTTACAACCGGGCGTCGTCTTTCCAGAGTTACTCATTGAAAGCTCGTCAAGGCTCACGCAGTCGGGCCCTGGACCGCCGACGCACTTCGCATCGCAGGTGGCGACAAACGCGGAGATACTTACTTCAAGCGCCATGAGTTCGCGCAGTTTGGCGCGAACCTCCGCAAGGTGGGCCTGCGCGATGTCGCGAGCTTCGGTGCATGAACGCGTCCGATCCTGAACCAGCGAAGCGAGGGTGCGGACCTGATCAATCGAGAAACCGAACTCGCGGCATCGACGGATGAATGTCAGCCTGTGGACGTCGTCATCGCCGTAACGCCTTTGATTGCCTTCCTGTCGATCAGGACGGCGCAGCAGACCGATCTGCTCATAATAGCGAATGGTCGGCGCGCTCGTCCGCGTGCGCTCGGCAAGCGCTCCGATCTTGTATCCGGACATGCAGGCCTCGACAATTAGCGCTTGAACCTCAAGTGGCTTTAACTCGTATGGAGACTCTCCACCAATGGCGAACGTGATCGCCGTCACAGGAGACAATCATGCCAGATACCGAAATCAGCGCGCCGGTCGCCTATACACTGGATAGCCATAGCCTCGGGGCGAGGTTCGACCAGATCGCCGATCTCAACCGGCGCGCCATGCTGGCGTCTGAACGGGACGACCTGCGCCTGACGCTGACCTATGATCGTTGCGCGATCGACGAGGTTCGTCGGATTGTCGCCGCGGAAGAGGCCTGCTGCGCGTTCCTGGACTTCGCGGTGATCGAGCTGACGAACACCGCCGCGGTTACGGTGACGGCTCCGGAGGATTCACGCGACGCCGCTGAAACGCTGCTCGCGGCGCTCACGTCTCGCGTGGATAGCAAACGCGCCGCCGCGGCGATGAGCAGCGGTTGCTGCTGGTGAAAACCGACACACGCACACCCGGAAAACGCGCGGCGGGCGCGGCCGCCATGGCGGTTTCTGTCACGGCCGTGGCTTGCGCCGCCTGCTGCGCGCTGCCCTTCGCGCTCTCCGCCACTTTGCTGGGCTCATTGGGCGGATTTCTCTCCTTGTTTGGTAATACCATCAGCTGGCTGAAGCCGGTCGCCGTGCTTGCGGTCGCGGCAAGCTGGCTTTGGATAGCCTGCCGGAGCCACCGGACCAGCCGCGCGCCGGCCCGACTCACGCTGGTGGTCATGGGCGTCGCCACGATGATCATGGCCATCGGTATTGCTGGGCCTCGGATCGAACGATTCGTGATCGGTTAGATCCTAGTCGCAACTATGGATGGTTCAGGGTTTACCCTGCGGGCGGGCGGGGCGTGTTGTTGGCGCGCCAGTCCTGTTTGGCGGCCCATTGCTCCAGGGTTTCCAGTTCGATGGGGATACGTTCGAGCATCGGGCCCATATCGACCTGGAAGGGGTTGAGCGGGGTCTGGTTGTTGAAGGCCTAGAAGGCGGCAATGCGCTCCTCAGTCACCGCGCGCTCAGTCGGGGTCATTTCGTCACCCCAGGTATCGCAGAGATATCGGCCGAATTCCGCGGGGGTGCAGGGTTCGTAGTTGGTCGGTCGGCCGATGACGCGGGAAAGGACCTCGGCGACACGCGGCGGCCGAATGCTCCGCGGACCGCCGATGTTGAGCCACGCGCCATCCAGGTCGGGGCGGTCGATGACGGCGACCATGACTTGCCGACGTCATCCAGGCCGATCCAGCTGGCCACCAGTTCTCGGTTGTGCGGATAGACGTAGCGGCTCGCGTTGACGATGAACGGGAAGGCCTAGTTGGTCAGCAGATTGTCCACGAACAGCACCGAGCCGAACACGGTCGCGCCGACGCCGGTGCGCCACAGGGCGTTGATTCCCTGAGTATTCTCCGGATAGGTGTGAGCGTCGCCTGCCCGGTCTGGAATCCAGCTGTGAGTGTTCCAGGCGACCCGTTTGACCCCGGCCATCTTCGCGGTGCGGACGATGCGCTCAAGGGCGACGACCCGATTCATGCGGGTGCGCATCGGATGGGTATAGAAGGCGGCGTCGGACCCACGCATGGCCGCCACAAGCGAATTCCAGGGCAATCGGGTGAAGAATTTTTCACCACAAAAATCACGAAGGACACCAAGGGGAGCGCAAAGAAGATTGAATCGCGCTTCGCGCTAGACGCAACATCTAACCTTGCCGAGCTTCTTCGCGTCATTCGTGATTGAATATTCGGCACGCTCGCCGCCAGTTGCCTACCTGGCGATTTTTCACTCGATCGCCATGCTGGTAGCTGGCGGTCGTTTGCAACTGAACACAGTCATTCTAAGAGGGCGGTCGCAATTGCCGCATTAACGACCGTCTGGATTCGCGCGTGACAAGGATCGTACTCCTTACTGACCGTGCCTGGCCCGATGATGCGATCGAACGGGCAATCATCGAAGTCGCTGGTTTCACTTTGGCCAGCGGTCCGCCAATCGCCGGGACGGCCGCGGAGATCGAAGCACTGGTGCAGGCACACGAGCCCGCGGCCATCATGACATGCTGGGCGCCGGTGTCGGCCACTGCTATCGCCGCTCCACGGAGCCTGAAGATTATTGCGCGCCTGGGAGTCGGCCTCGACAACATTGATGTCAATGCGGCGACTGCCCGCGGCGCGGTCGTCACCAATGTCCCGGACTATTGTGTGGAGGAAGTTTCCGATCACGCGGTCGGCATGCTGCTGGCCTGGGCGCGAGGCCTGGTCAGCTTCGACAGATCCGTGAAGAGCGGCGACTGGGCGCCGGCCAGCGCGCGCCTGCACAGAGTGCGTGATCTGACAGTGGGGATCTTTGGGCTTGGACGGATTGGCTCTCTGACCGCCCACAAGCTGGCGGCCTTCGGCGTGCGGCTGATCGCGCATAACCGCAGGGCACTACCCCGCCTCGACATCGCAGTCGAGGCGGTGACATTCGAGGCGTTGCTGGAACAGAGCGATGTCCTGATCATTCACGCGCCGCTGACGCAAGAAACCCGCCATCGGTTCGGCTCGCATACATTCACACGCATGAAGCCGGGCGCGCTGCTGATCAACCTCAGCCGTGGTCCGATCGTCGACAACGCGGCGCTGATCGAGGCGCTTGACGGCGGGCGACTGGGGGGAGCGGCGCTGGATGTGGTCGATGGGGAACCGACGCCGCCAGCGACCGTGGTTGAGCGGGAGGACGTGATCGTGACGCCGCACATTGGCTTTTCCTCGGGCGCGTCGCTGGCGGAATTGCGCCGGCGAGCAGCTGAAGATGTGGTCAGGGTGCTGCGAGGCGAGGCCCCGTTGCACCCGTGCAACTCGCCCACATGACAGGGACAGCCATCCAGTCGGTGCGGGGCCGGCAGATACTGGACTCGCGCGGGCGGCCCACAGTGGAAGCCGAAGTCACGCTGGAAGGGGGCGCTCACGCCGTGGCTTCCGCCCCCGCGGGGGCATCGCGCGGATCGGCGGAAGCCTTTGAATTGCGCGACGCCGACCCAGCCCATTTCGACGGACGTGGCGTCCGGACGGCCGCAAACAATGTCGGCGGCGAGCTTGGCCGTGCGCTGATCGGCCATGACGCCCGCGATCAGGCCGGCGTGGACGCCCTGATGCGGGAGATCGACGGTACGCCGCAGCTATCGCGTCTGGGCGGCAATGCGATCCTGGCGGTATCGATCGCGGTCGCGCGCGCGGCGGCGGCGACGCTCGGCCAGCCGCTGCACCTTCGGCTCGCCGAACTTGCCGGATCCACCTGGCCAAGCATGCCGATGCCGATGGTCAACATACTCAGCGGCGGATTGCATGCCGGCCGGGGCATGGACGTGCAGGACTTCCTGGTCATTCCGATCGGCGCGAGCAGCTATGGCGAGGCGCTCGAATGGGCGTGCCGGGTGCGGGAAGCGGCAGCGCGGCTATGCTCCAAACGCGGCCTGCCGACGCTGTTGGCCGATGAAGGTGGCCTGAGCCCCGGCTTCGCCGACTCGACGGAAGCTCTGGACCTTGTGGTGCGGGCGATCGAAGTCGCCGGCCTGCATCCGGGGGATAACGTCGCAATCGCGCTCGACATCGCCTCCAGTTCGCTCGTCGACAAAACTGGCCAGTACCAATTCGCCAGGGCTGACCGCAGGCTGACCTCGATCGAGATGATCGAACTGCTTGCCGACTGGGCCGGCCGCTATCCGATCGTCTCGATCGAGGATGGACTGCACGAGGAGGACTGGGCGCACTGGCCGGCTCTGACCGACAGACTTGGACACATCCAGCTGATTGGCGACGACCTCTTCGCCACTCAGCCCGGACGTATCGGCCGAGGGATTTCCGAAGGCGCGGCCAATGCCGCGCTGATCAAGATCAATCAGAACGGAACCCTGACCGGTACGCTGGAAGCCATGTCCATCGCGCGCGCCGGCGGTTTCGCGACCGTGGTCTCGGCCCGTTCAGGTGAGACCGAGGACAGCTTCATCGCCGACCTCGCCGTGGGAACCGGCGCGGGGCAGATCAAGATTGGGTCGGTCCGAAACAGTGAGCGGATGGCAAAGTACAATCAGTTGCTTCGTCTTGAGGAAGAGACTCTGCCCTTCGCCCGTTTCCTACAATTCCCGGAGGCGGCGCAGCCCTGACAGCCATGGCGGAATCAGATCCACCCGAAACCGCCCTGGAAGCATTCCTGGTGACCGCCGGGCTGGCGCAGCCTGGCGAACAGCAGATCTGGACCACCCTTGGCGGCGGTGTC
>JANXTX010000196.1 GCA_025352165.1 Caulobacteraceae bacterium
CGAACTTTGGAGACGACTTTCGCGACGGAACGAGGATCGCCCCTTCGGCGCCTTCGAGATCGCGGAGTCGGAGCTTCTTCGATGGTCGAACCACTTCCAACGCCCAACAGCCGAGGAGTTGGCGCTCTATGATCCGCCGGAATGCATCATCGAGATGTCGGACAAGCTCTAGCCAACGCGCCGCGCGCCACCAGACAGTGGCGGCGGCTATCCACCCACCTCTGCCCTTCTGAATGTCCGTTTCCTGGAGGCTCAAAACCGAACTGTTTTGAGCCTCTGATGGGGGCTGGGTTTGCGAGAAACCTGGTCGCCGAATCCGACTCGTGCCCCTACGTCTTCATCTTATAGCCGGTGACGAACATCCACAGGCACCCCAACCCCAGCAGCACCGTCAGCACAGCGGTCATGGCCACGCCGACCATCAGCGACCCATCGACATGGCCGATGAAGCCGTAGCGGAAGCCGGCGATCAGGTAGAAGAACGGGTTGTAGTGGGTGGCGGTGCGGAACGGCTCGGGCAGCCGCGAGACCGTGTAGAAGGTGCCCGAGAGGAACGTCATCGGCATGATGATGAAGTTGCCGACCGCGGCGATGTGATCGAACTTCTCCGACCAGATCGCGGCCATCAGGCCGATCATGCCCATGATAAGCGAGGCGCCGACGCCGAAATAGATCACCGCCCACCAGTGCGCGACAGTGACATGGGCGAACGGAAGAACCGCCAGAGCGGTGACCGCGCCGACCGCGACGCCGCGCGTCGCCGCGCCGGCGGTAAAGCCGACTACCTGCTCCAGCGGCGAGAGCGGCGGAGTGATGAAATCACCGATCAGGCCGTTCATCTTGGCCTGCAGCAGGCTCGATGACGAGTTGGAAAACGCGTTGTTGAGGATCTGCATCATGATCAGACCCGGCGCGACGAAGGTGGCGAAATCCACGCCCGGAATTGGTGGCGCCGCGCCCTTCACGGCGACCACAAAGACCAACATGTAGAGCAGCGCGGTGACCACCGGCGCGGCGAGAGTCTGGGTGCCGACCTTCCAGAAGCGCCGCACTTCGCGCTGATAGAGCGTGATCAGCCCTACCCAGTTGGCGCCATGATAGTCGCGCGGCAGCGGCGGAACGACGGTCGGGGCGGTGATCATGTCCTTCATGGTCTTGCATGTGCCCCCGAGCCATTGCGCACGCAAGGCAATGAGCGACGATTCAATATGTTGATGTCTGTGGACGAATGCATGGCGCCTATTGTGTCTTATTAATGAAGGGTTACGATATGTGGTAGCGGGTCATGTGGGTAGGGTACATCGGACACAACATCTAGAACGCTCCGGTACCGTAGTCGCGTAACCATGGCAGTCAAACAATGAGAGGGATCTCATCATGGGTTGGACGGACGAGCGGGTGGAACTGCTGCGGAAGCTTTGGCTGGACGGACATTCCGCCAGTCAGATCGCCAAGCAGCTGGGTGAGGTGACGCGCAACGCTGTGATCGGCAAGGTGCACCGTCTGGGTCTGTCCGGTCGGGCGACGCCTTCTCAACCGACACGGCCCGCCTTCAAGGCGCCCCGGCCGCCCCGGCCCGCGGTTGCGGCCGCGCCGGTTCAGCGCCGTCCCGTCGAGGTCCGCCCGGCGCCGGTGCCGCCCACACCGCCGGTGGTCTATGTCGAGGAGCGGGGCACCGCGACCGTCCTCACGCTCGGCGCACATATGTGCAAATGGCCGATCGGCGATCCGGCCAGCGACGAGTTCACTTTCTGCGGCCGCCGCGCCGGGTCGGAAGGCCCCTATTGCGTCGAGCACGCCCGCGTCGCCTACCAGCCGCAACAGACAAAGAAGAAATCCGGCGCCACCGAGCTGGCCAGATCGCTGCGGCGTTACGTCTAAGCCGGGTTCCTCCTCCCTCCCCATGAAGGGAAGGGAGGAATAGAATGGGCTCTATGACCGACGAGATCGCCACAGAAACCAACGCGCCCGCCTATTCCGTTTCGGAACTCGCGTTCGCGCTGAAGCGGACGATCGAGGAAGCCTACGGGTTCGTCCGACTGCGCGGCGAGCTTTCCAAGGTTACCTTTCATGGCAATGGCCACGTCTATCTCGACCTGAAGGACGAGCGCGCCAGCATTTCGGGTGTGATCTGGAAGGGGTCGGTGCGCGGCCTCGCGGTGCGCCCCGAGACGGGGCTGGAGGTGATCGTCACCGGGCGGGTGACCACCTACCCGGGTCGATCACAGTACCAGATCATCATCGAGACGATGGAACCCGCCGGCATCGGCGCACTGCTGGCCCAACTGGAACGTCTGAAAGCAAGACTGGCCGCCGAGGGTCTGTTCGACGCTTCGCGCAAGACGCCGCTGCCGGAGATGCCCGGCGTCATCGGCGTGATCACCAGCCCGACCGGTGCGGTCATTCGCGACATCCTGCATCGTATCCGCGAGCGTTGGCCGTGCCGGGTGATCGTCTGGCCGGTCGTGGTGCAGGGTGACCAGGCCGCCCATCAGGTGCGCGCGGCGATCGAGGGCTTCAATGCACTGAAAGCCGGCGGCCCGGCTCCGCGACCGGACCTGATCATCGTCGCCCGAGGCGGCGGTTCGGTCGAGAATCTCTGGCCGTTCAATGACGAGGCTCTGGCGCGGACTGTCGCGGCCTCCACCATTCCGCTGATCTCGGCCGTCGGACACGAGACTGACACGACCATGATCGATTTCGTTTCCGATCGCCGCGCGCCGACGCCGACCGCTGCCGCGGAGATCGCCACGCCGGTTTTCGCGGAACTTGCCGCCGCGATCGCCGACTACCAACGACGATTGATGCAGTCCGGCGCCCGCATGGTGGAACTGCGTCGCGCCCGCCTCGCGGCGGCGGCCGGTTCGCTTCCCAGACCCGCCGACCTGCTGGCGATCGCCACCCAGCGTCTGGACCTCGCGGCCGGCCGGCTCGGCGCGGCCCTGCAACGCAATGTTTCCAGCCACCATCGTGACTGGCTGACGATCGCCGCGCCGCTCAAGCCCGGCCTGTTACAGCGGCCTATCCAGGTGCGGCGGGAGAGACTGGACGCGCTCGCCGCGCGGCTGCCGCCGGCTGCCCGGCGGCGGCTCGAACGGGCGACCGACGCTTTGGCTAACCTGGAAAAGCTGCGGCTGTCGTTCAACCCCGACGGCCCGCTGAAGCGAGGTTTCGCCCGCATCCATGATCCGGATGGTCGTCTGGTCCGTTCGGCGGAAGTACTCTCCGCGGGCGAGAGAGTGCGCATGGTCTTTGCGGACGGCGATCGCGCCGCCGTGGTCGACGGCTTGCCCTCGCCCCGCCCTGTTCGCCCCCGGCGCGGCGAGACCGCCGCGAACCAGGGCGATCTCTTCTGAGCCCGGGATTGGAACCGGCGCGCAATCCCGCTAAGTGAGACGTCAATGAACGCGCACGACAAGGATTTCCTGGGACCGGCCGGCGACATCGCCGTGGTCCGCTATGGCGACGGCGAGGTCACGGTGGTCAAGCCGGGCCGCTTCGTGCTCTGCGCCGTCTCCGGCAAGCGCATTCCGCTGGACGCGCTACGCTATTGGAACCCGATCACCCAGGAAGCCTTCGCCGGCCCCGCTGAGGCGCTGGCCCGCTGGAAAGAGCTGAACTCCTGAGTCCTATTTCTTCGCCGGGCCCAGCCCGGCGTAGGCTTCCGCCGGCCAGCGGCGGTGCAGCCACCACCATTCCCCGGGACGCTCCCGCACGCGCGCCTCGATGAAGGCGTTGATGGCCGCGACGCCCACCTCTATGTCGCGCGAGCGCTGGCCGGTGTCCTGAACGAGGATCGGCTCGTGGACAACGCACCGGAAGCGGGCGCCCTTGAGGCGCTGAATCGACATCGGCTGGATGTAGGTTCCGAAACGCAATGCGAGGCGCGCCGCTGCCGGGTTGGTGTGCACGTTGTGGCCAAAGAATGGCCCCTCGACCCCGCCATCGTAGCGCTGGTCGTTCATCATCGCGATCGAACGGCCGTGGGTGAGCGCCTCGAGCAGGCTCCGGGCCCCCTCCGCGCCCTTGGGAGCGAACATCCGGACCCCATAGCGATACCGGTTCCGCTTAATACGCGCGTCGACGAGCGGGTTGTTCGCGGCGCGGTAGGTCACATCACAGGCAATGCCGGCCTCGACGATGACTGTCGTCATGACCTCCAGATTTGCAAAGTGGCCCGACACAAAAACCGTGGGCTTGTCAGACGCTCGAATAGCTTCAAGGCGTTCGGCGCCGAGAACCTCAACGCGTCCGCTCCTGGGGGTCAGGCGGTCGAGCACCGGAAACTCGAAAATGTAGCGGCCGAAATTCTCCCACTGCTCGCCAAGCAGGCGCTCTCGCTCGATCTCGTCCATCTGTGGGAAGGCCAGCCGCAGGCTTCGCTCGGCGGTTTTGTGGGCGCTGGTCAGCGGGCCGAGCGCCCTGAACAGAACGGCGCCGCAGGCCGAGGCGAAATCGATCGGCAGTGAGCGGATCAGCAAGGTGACAAAATCGAAGCCAATGGCCTCCAGCCGCCAGGCGATGCGCCGCGACAAGGGTGGTTTGGGGTTGGCCATGATCCCAATAGTCGGCGTAGGCGTGCCGATGCAACGCGTGGGCTTGTGCGGGGCGCATGCTCGGGTAAGGCTGGGCCATGCTTTCCCCACCTGATCTGCAAGACCTTGACGCTTTCATCATAGAGCTGAACCGGGCCTCCGCCGAGGTTATCCTGCCGTTGTTCAGGGCTGACCACGGCCTGGAGGACAAGGGCGGGGTCGCCGGCTTCGATCCTGTGACGGCGGCGGACAAGGGCGCGGAGGCCGAGATCCGTCGGCTGATCACTCAGCATTATCCCGATCATGGCGTGATCGGCGAGGAGTATGGCGAAGATCGGCCTGACGCGGACTTCGTCTGGGTGCTCGATCCGATCGATGGCACCCGCGCCTTTATCGCCGGCCTGCCGCTGTGGACGACGCTGATCGGCCTTCGATACCAGGGTCAGCCAGTGCTGGGCGCGATCGGCCAGCCGCACATCGGCGAAATCTACGTCGGGCACGCCGGAGGTTCGCGCCTGATCGGCCGCGGCGGCGAACGCCAACTTCGGGTACGTACCGGCGTGCCGCTCAGCGCGGCGATCATCGCGACGACCGATCCGGTCGGCTGCTTCAACAAGCCGGAACTGGCCGCGTGGAATTCCGTGCGCGCCGCCGCCCGCCTGGCCCGCCTGGGCTGCGACGGCTACGCCTATGCGATGGTGGCCGCCGGCACGCTGGATTTGGTGATCGAGGCTGGCCTGAAAAGCTGGGACATCGAGGCCGCGGTGCCCCTGCTGGCTGGCGCGGGCGGCCTGATCACCGACTGGCGCGGTTCACCGATCGGTCGGCACGGCGGGCAGACTGTCGTGGTCGCTACCGAACCTCTGTTGGCGGAGGTCCTGCCGCATCTGGCGGCCGCAAGTGACTGACGCTATGTTCGGAGCCCCTCACTGGACGGCTTTGGCCGGCTTGCGTAGGAGTCAATTCAGGCCGCCATGGGGAAGGGGCTTTCGATGCGCTGGGCACTGCTGATTATTTTCGGAATCGTCGCGATCCTGAATGCGGGCGGGGCGACAGCGGCGCCGGCGATCGAAGCCTACGGCCAACTGCCGGCCCTGGATTTGGTCCGGCTCTCCCCATCCGGCAATCGCATCGCCTTCGTGGCGGTCGACGGCGAAACGCGAAAACTGTTCATTCGCAAGGTCGGCGGCGACGCGATGATGGTCGAAACCGTCGGAACCGCGAAAATCAGGGATATCGAGTGGGCCGGCGAGGACTATGCGATCGTTCTCGGCACCGTCACGCTGAAGGTGGGTGACGGCCTGGTCGACAAATGGAGCCGATCGTCCAGGGAAGAGATTCCACTCATACTTATCGTCGACATCGCGCAAGGTAAGGTGACGCCGATGTTTGATCATGATCGTCTTGAGATGTATATGGGAGAGGCCATTCCTCTGGGCGCAAGACTGATCGACGGTCGCTGGTATGAATTCATTTATACTTATAATACCCGAATGGGCTATTGTATTTATCGTGTCGACTTGCAAACAGGCGCCTATACGCGGCTCGGGGATTATGAGGGAACCAGCTACGATTATCTGATTGGCCCCAATGGCGAAGTGGTGGCGCGGGGGCGCTACGACGAGGATACCCACACGTGGAACCTGTTCGTCGGCGGGAAAGGCCGACAGGCGGTGGTGCAGCAAAAGTCCGAACTCAACCTGATCAGCCTGGAAGGCCAGGGGCGTAGCCCCGGCACGGCGATTGTGGAGGAAACCGGCGAAATCAAGGACACGGTTTCGGAATATTCGATCGCGGAGAAATCCGTTCCGACCGCCCTTTTTGAGGGTTTGGACGTCGATCAACTGCTGCGTGACCCGCAAAGTCATCTGCTGGTCGGGGCAGAATTGTCGCGCGGTCAGGGCGTGGTCATCCTTGACGCCAATGTTCAGCGGCGGTTCGACGCGGTGCGCCGCGCTTTTCCAGGTCTTCAGGTCAAGCTGATTTCGTTCGCATCAGGCTTTGGCAAGCTGGTGATCTTTACCGATGGCGGCGACGATCCGGGCACCTATTGGCTGGTCGACATGACTACCGGCCATGCGCAGGATTTGATGGCCGCCTATCCGTCGATCGACGCGAAGGATGTCGGACCGACACGGATGTTCTCCTATAACGCGAGCGACGGCATGGCGCTCGAAGGCGTATTGACGCTGCCACCCGGCTCTCAGGGCAAAGACATGCCGCTGGTGGTCATTCCCCATGGCGGACCGATCGACGTCTATGACTGGCTTGGGTTTGACTATTGGGCGCAGGCTTTCGCCTCGCGAGGCTATGCGGTGTTTCAGCCCAATTATCGTGGCTCAGGCGGTTATGGGGCTCCATTGCGCCAGGCCGGTTTCGGTCAATGGGGCAAGAAGATGCTCACCGACATGAGCGATGGAGTACAGGCCCTGGCCGCCGCCCATATCGTCGATCCAAAGCGGGTCTGTATCGTCGGCGCAAGCTATGGCGGCTACGCCGCCCAGGCGAGCGTAACAATTCTCAATGGCTTCTATCGATGCGCGGCATCGGTATCCGGCATCTCGGATGTCGGCGCGACGATGTCCTATGAAGGTGGCGACTCTGCAACGTCCGGCGGTCGATACAGCCAGAAGAAATTTGGCGCATCCTTCCCGGGCGCCTCTTCAAATGCGGACATTTCGCCGTTGCGTCACGCGGATACGGCTGATGCGCCAATTTTGCTGGTGCACGGCAAGGACGATACGCGCGTCCCCTTCGTGCACAGCGTCTCGATGAATGCGGCCCTGCAGAAGGCCGGCAAGACGGTGAGTTTTGTTCCGCTGGAGGGAGAGGACCACTTCTGGTCACATGAGGCAACCCGAGTGAAGATATTGCAGGAAACCGTCGGCTTCGTCGAAAAGTACAACCCCGTCCACTGAGCGCGGCCGGGGGGGCTGTTGCAGATACTAGCGTGGCCTTCGGCAGACAGTACCGGCCTTAAGACAGCGATTCCCGCAGCGGATGCCGCTGGAACAGGAGCCTCCCGCCATCCTGGCTGTCCGGGCAGTTGTTGTGGTGCTGGACACGCACCGCATGGGCTTGCCGGTGGCGGGGTTTCGGCACGCCGCGGCGTCGGCGGACGACGCGAGCATAAACGCCACAATGGTGAGAGAAACGAGTGCGCGCATTATAGTGCTCCGTGGCATTGCGGCTCACGGTCGCTTTTGCGCCGGCAGCCAAGCGCACCGCCAACCGATGCCTGTTACCCTTTTACGCTGGGCGCGACCTCATTCCGTCGGCGCGGTCGCCGACTTTTCCACAAGGTCGTCGAATTCCCGCCAGAATGCCGCCCGGACCTCATCGGTTTCCTGCAGAATCTCATGATAGGCGCCGGGTACGTCTAGGATGCGGCCGCGCGGAAGTCGGGACGCCACAAGTCGTGAAGCAACGTTATCGACCAGACGCTCCTGCCCGGCGGTGATCACCGTTACGGGAATAGCCAGCTTCGGGACCTGCGGGCCGGTCTGCAGGATACCGGTGGCCGTGAATGCGAAATCGAGCCAGCCCCAGGTCGGATCGCCAAGGGCAAGTTCGGGAAACGCGGTGGTCTGGCCTTCGTTGCGTTCCCAGCGTGTCCGGTCGTGGGTGAGGATGTTGCTCCCGAAGTCCGTGCTGGGGGGCGAGCGCATGATTGGGCGTCCTCCGAGGCCGACCACCGAAAGTGCGCTTGCAAAGATGCGCGCAACTGGGGCCGGAATTGTGCCGGTGTTCAGTCCAAGCATCGGCGCCGAGAGGATCGCGCCTGAGAACCCGGTCAGACCGCTAGCCAGCGCCAGCAAGGTCAGGCAGCCGCCCATCGAATGGCCGAGTGCAATCCAGGGCTTTGGCATCCGCGACTGGAACGCGGCGATCAGGGCGGCGTAATCGGTGAGGAAGTTTTTGTAGCCGCGAGCATGACCCAACATGCGGTCGGTCAGCATGCGCTGCGACAGGCCCTGGCCCCGCCAGTCATGTACGAGCACAACGTATCCGCGCCCGGTCAGAACCTCGATCGTTTCGAAGTACTTCTCGATCGGTTCGGTACGGCCCGGGCTAAGCAGCACGGTACCGCGAGGGGCTTGCCTCGTAGGAAAGAGGGCGGCGCGCAATCGCGCACCGCCCGATCCTGTAAACCACTCCGCTTCACCGCCCTCCGGGATCGGAGCGGCGGCTGTCGCGTAGAGGGGCGCCGGTTCAGCCAATCTGAACCTTAGGCCATCTTCGAGAAGAGGGCCGTCATCTTGCTTTGCAGGCCCATCGCCAGGCCCATGTCGGAAAGCTGCATCTTGCCGGTCATGACCGCGGTCATGCCATCGAGCTTGCCTTCGCCCATCGCCAGCAGGTCGGCCACGGAAATGGTGATCGTCAGGTCAGCGGGCTTGTCTTCGTTGGTCACCGAGCCGCCGTCGATGTGGATGAAGCCGTCGCCCTTGAGGTTGAACTTCAGGCTCTTGCCGAGGCCGGAGTCGTCGCCCACGGCGGTTTTCATTCGGCCGGTAATTTCTTCCAGGGTAGCCATGAACGTGTGTCTCCCAAGCGTTCAATTAGTGTTGACATGACGTAACAAGGCGCACGCGTTGAAGCAAGTGAACATTGTTTAGACCGTCGCGTGGGTTGCAATGTGCGTCCCCTTGACAGCCGAAAACCGCTACATACCTGAGAGTGGAAGGCGCTGGGTAACCGGGCCTTCCGGGTCATACGCGAGGCCAGAAGCGGCTCGCGGGCGATCCGCTCATCTATGCAACCTTGCTTTGGAAAAGAAGGACAGCTGACATGCGCACCGTAGACTTCTCCCCCCTGTACCGTTCCGTGGTCGGGTTCGACCGCCTCGCCGACATGCTTGACGCCGCGACGACCGAAACCGCGACCGGCTATCCGCCGTACAACATCGAGCGGACCGCCGAGAACGCCTACCGTATCGAAATCGCGGTAGCGGGCTTCAGGCCCGCCGAACTGAATATCGAGGTCAAGGAAAACCTCCTTACCGTCCAGGGCCGCAAGCCGGAGACCGCCGAGACACGGCGCTACCTGCACCGCGGCCTCGCCGAGCGTAACTTCGAGCGCCGGTTCCAACTGGCCGATTATGTGGTGGTGACCGACGCCGACCTCGCCGACGGCCTGCTGTCGATCAGCCTGAAGCGCGAACTCCCCGAGGCCCTGAAGCCCCGCCGGATCGCGATCAACGGCGTGCAGCCCGATGTGCTGATCGAAACCGCCAAGGCGGCGTAAGGCCGGGGCAGGTCGGCAAACGATTGGGGCGGCGCCAACCAAGGGCGCCGCCCTTTTTCGATTGCGACCGAACCCCTAACCTACTCCTCCACCGTCATGGCCGGGCTCTTGTCCCGGCCACCCATGGACCGGACCAGGGATACCTTTGAGAGTGTCCTTTGGATAATGATGGGTGGCCGGGACAAGGGCCCGGCCATGACGGTAGTGAAAAGGGTGGTCGCTCAGTCGCTCGCCCGATAGCGTTGCAGAAACCCCGCGTAGACGTCCATCGCCTCGCTCGCCAGAAGGCCCGTTTCGAACGGAATTCCAGCCGCGGTCAGTCGCCCGGGACCTTGGCCCGCGGATCGCGGATCCGGATTGGCGACAGAGTAAAGGACGCGCGCGACGCCCGCTTCGATCAGCCGCTCGGCGCACGACGCTTCGCCTGATGTTCGCTCGCCACAAGGTTCCAGGCTGACATAGGCGGTGGCGCCGGCCGCATCCGGTCCGGCCAGTGCGAGCGCCTGCTCCTCGGCGTGGGGACGGCCACCGTCAGCGGTCGCGGCCTCGCCGACCACCATACCATTGCGAACGACAACGCAACCGACCGCGGGGTTTGATCCGGTCCTGCCAAACTGTTGGCGCGCCAGGTTGATCGCCCGGCGCATAAATTCTTCGTCCCGCTTCGCGTTCACGGAAGCGGCGGAATCGGTGTTGCGCGCGCCGCGTCCAGGTAACGGGCCGCCAGCGGCTTCAGATTGCCGGACAATTCGACCAGCAGCGGGTTTCCGGTCGGCATCTCGACCTCGGGGATCACCTCGTCGGCGACATTGAACAGATGCTTGACGATCGCCCGTAGCGAATTCCCGTGTGCGGCGACCAGGATCGTCTCGCCTGTGACAAGGCAGGGCGCAGTGTCGCTCTCCCAGTACGGCAGCACCCGCTCCAGCGTGGTCTTCAAACTCTCTGTGTCCGGCAGCGCGATGCCGGCATAGCGCCGGTCTGACGCGAAATCGAACTCGCCGCCGGGCGGCAGCGGCGGCGGTGGAATATCATAGCTGCGCCGCCAGACATGCACCTGCGCGTCGCCGTGCAGGGCCGCGGTCTCCGCCTTGTTCAGCCCGGTCAGACCGCCGTAGTGCCGCTCGTTCAGGCGCCAGGTCTTGACCATCGGGATCCACAGCTGGCCCGCCCCGGCCAGGGCGATGTTGCAGGTGCGGATCGCCCGGGTCAGCACCGACGAAAACGCCCGGTCAAATTCCAGACCCTCGGCCTTGATCATGGTTCCGGCCGCGGCCGCCTCGGCTTCGCCCTGGGGTGTCAGGTCAACGTCCACCCAGCCGGTAAAGCGGTTCTCCAGGTTCCAGCGGCTCTGGCCATGGCGGAGCAGGACGAGGTTGGGCATGGGCTTCTCTGGCTATCGGCGGGTACGGTTCGGCTAGGGCCAAGCGCCGGGGGGGTCAAGGCCGGCAATATCTACAGTCATGGAGGAGCCATGATCGCGGGCCGGCGAACCGGGACCTCGAAAATGTACCGCCCGCCGTGCGTCATCCGCCCGCGACGATCGGTTGGATGGCTTGCAATTCGGCCCGGGACCTCATCGCGGCAATTGAAAGGTCATGCTGCGCCTGAAGCGCCATCCAGTATTCCGCCGTGGTGTCGAAGACACGCGCCAGTCGCAAGGCCGTGTCGGGCGTTACCGGTTGCGCCCCGCGCACCAGCCTTTCGACACGCGTGCGGTCCTTCAATCCCATCGCCCGGGCCAGCCCGCCGGGACTCAGACCGTACTGCGGCAGGTAGTCCTCCCGCAGAAGTTCGCCTGGATGCGGGAGCGGGGTCGCAAATTCGGGGATCATGGTCATTTCTCGATCCTTCAATGATAGTCCACGAATTCCACGGCCTCCGGTCCATCCGTGTCCCAAGTAAAACATATGCGGAACTGATCGTTCACCTTAACCGACCACTGGCCCGCCCGGTCGCCAGTCAGCCGATGGAGGGAGTTTCCCGGCGGGCTACGCAGATCTTCCACCCGGGCCGCCGCGTTCAACTGAGCGAGCCGGCGGCGCGCGGGACCAACCAGATCCGCGGGGAAGCCCTTCCCCACCATTCGCCCTTCAAACACGGCCTTGGCGCGGTCGTCCTTCCAACTCCGAATCATCGATCACGCTTCATGCCTGCGAATACGTAGCGCCTCGCGCTACAGCACGCAACCCCGCCGTCGGCCGGCATAGACAGGTTGTCGTCGAGATATCGTCCAGTCGATTGAAGGCGATGTTCCCCGCGCCCGATCAGGCTGTCGCGGTGTGCGGTGGTGCGAGCAGCGGCGCCGTGATGTGTGCGAATCTACGCTCTGGGGTGGCGTGCTCTACCACCGCCGTCTATAGCCCGCGCCATGTCCGACCGCTTCGTCCTGTCGCTGATCGCGCTGGCCGCCCTGGCCCTGATCGGGCTGTCGCTGGTCTGGCCGCAGGGCCTTGGCCGGCCATCTCCTCCGCCCATTGGTCACCCGCTCGCGCCACTCGCGCAGCCACCCCGCTCCGCTTCACCGATACCCCAACCCGCACTTCGTTAGAGGCCAACCATGCTCCCCGCTCCCCGCGCCGACCTGGCGACGAACACGCTCGACTATGAGACCATTCCGCTGGTCAAGCCGACCGGCTTCCGCGAGTACGATGCACGCTGGTTGCTGGGCTCGGAGATCAGTCTGCTCGGACTGCGCGCGCTCGGCCTGGGGCTGGGGACCTATTTTCACGAGCGCGGGCAAAAGCGCGTCGTCGTCGGCCATGATTTCCGCTCCTATTCGCTCTCGGTGAAGCAGGCGCTGACGCTGGGTCTGGTCGGCGCGGGCTGCGAGGTGCTCGATATCGGACTGGCGCTCTCGCCGACCGCCTATTTCGCGCAGTTCGCGCTCGAGGCGCCCTGCGTCGCCATGGTCACCGCCAGCCACAATGAGAACGGCTGGACGGGCGTGAAGATGGGCGTCGGCGCGCCGCTGACGTTCGGCCCCGATGAGATCGGCCGGCTTAAGGAAATCGTGCTGTCGGGCGCCTGGGTGGAACGCGCCGGCGGAACGGTGAGCCAGGTCGACGTGCGCGAGCGCTTCCTCGCCGACATCGTCGCCCGCTGTCAGCTGACACGCCCGATCAAGGTCGTCTGCGCCTGCGGCAACGGCACCGCCGGGGCGTTCGCGCCGGAAGCCCTGCGCCGGATGGGCGCCGAGGTCATCGAGATGGACTGCGATCTCGACTGGACCTTCCCACGCTACAATCCCAATCCTGAAGACCATGAGATGCTGAAGTCGATGGGCGAGGCGGTGCGCGCGCACGGCGCCGACCTGGCGCTCGGCTTCGACGGCGACGGCGACCGTTGCGGTGTGGTCGACGACCGGGGCGAAGAAATTTTCGCCGACAAGATCGGTCTGATGCTGGCCCGCGACCTCGCTCCGCTGCATCCCAACGCGCGCTTTGTCGTCGATGTGAAGTCCACCGGCCTGTACGCCACCGACGAGATCCTGGCCGCGAATGGGGCGACGACGCTCTATTGGAAGACCGGCCACAGCTACATCAAGCGCAAGACCGCCGAGATCAACGCGCTTGCCGGCTTCGAGAAGTCGGGCCACTTCTTCTTCAACGCCCCGCACGGCCATGGCTACGACTGCGGACTGACGGCGGCGGCCGCGGTGCTCTCGATGCTCGACCGCAACCCCGGCAAAAAGCTCAGCGAACTGCGGCTGGCGCTGCCGGTGGCGCATACCTCGCTGACCATGAGTCCCCATTGCGGCGATGAGGTGAAGTATCGCGTCGTCGAAGCGGTGGTGCGGGAATACCAGGACCTCGCCGCGGCCGGCGGCAAGATCCTCGGCCGTTCGATCAAGGAAGTGATCACCGTCAACGGCGTGCGGGTGGCGCTGGAGGACGGCTCCTGGGTGCTGGTGCGCGCCTCGTCCAACAAGCCGGAGATGGTCGTCGTGGTCGAAAGCATGTCGTCGGCCGACGACATGCGCGCCCTCTTCCGCGAAGAGGTCAAACCCCGCCTGGCAAGGCATCCGGAGGTCGGAGCGTATAATCAGGAGGTGTGAGTCAACCTCCAGACGGTAGTAAGCGCGTTGCTCACGTGCCCCCTCCACCCCTTCGGGGTCCCCCTCCCCCGCTTCGCGGTGGAGGATAAGTAAATCCTCCTCCATGCTCTTGCATGGGGGAGGGGGGACCGCGAAGCGGTGGAGGGGGCATGGGCCGTGCGCTGTCTTGGAGGAAGACAGCTTACTATAACGGCTCCAACGGGTTTCAGCCCCGGCGCGCGTCCATCAGTTCGGCGAACCGTTCGAACAGATAGAGGGAATCCGCCGGGCCGGGTGAGGCTTCGGGGTGGTGCTGGACGGAGAATACCGGCCGGTCCTTGACCGCGAGGCCCGCGTTGCTGCCGTCGAACAGTGAAACGTGGGTCTCGGCCAGACGGTCGGGGAGTTCCTCGCGCGACACCGTGAAGCCGTGGTTCATCGAAACGATTTCGACCTTGCCAGTGGTCAGGTCCTTGACCGGATGATTGGCGCCATGGTGGCCCTGTTCCATCTTGCTGGTCTTTGCACCGAGCGCCAGGGCCAGCATCTGGTGGCCAAGACAGATGCCCATCAGCGGCGTGCCGCTCTCGGCCAGCGCGCGGATGTGCGGCGCGGCATGTGTGGCGGTGGCGGCCGGGTCGCCCGGCCCATTGGACAGCACGACGCCGTCCGGCTTGCGAGCGAGAATATCGGCCGCCGACGTCGTCGCAGGTACGACGGTCACGCGTGCGCCGATGCCCACCAGGGACCGGGCGATATTGCGCTTCACCCCGAAGTCGACCAGCACCACCTCATATTTCGGCGCGTCCACACTGGTGTAGCCGCCCGGCCAGGCCCACGGACCTTCCTCCCAGACGAAAGTCTCTTTGCAGGAGGCCTCCACCGCGAGATCGGCGCCGACGAGGCCGTTCCAGCCGCGCGCGCGGGCGACCAATGCCTCGATGTCGAACTGGCCGTCCGGCGAATGGGCGATCACCCCATGCGGCATGCCGCGTTCGCGGATGGCGCGGGTCAGGGCGCGGGTGTCGATCCCGGAGAGACCAATCACGCCACGGTCGCTCAGCCAGCCGCCGAGCGTCTTGTCGGAGCGCCAGTTCGCGGGCGGCGTCGGCGCATCGCGGAAGATCGCGCCCCGCGCGGCCATCTCCGAGGCGCCGGCGACCTGTTCGATATCCTCCACATTGGTCCCGACATTGCCGATGTGCGGGAAGGTGAAGGTGACGATCTGGCTCATGTACGAGGGATCGGTGAGAATTTCCTGGTAGCCGCTCATCGCGGTGTTGAAACACACCTCGCCGACCGCTTCGCCCACGGCGCCGCAGCCCACGCCCGGCCACACCGTGCCGTCGGCCAGGACAAGAACGCCGGTCACGCCGGCGGGGAGGGGAGGAAGGGGCGTCATGGGATTTCCGGGTCGGGATCGTTTCGCGGCCTCTCATGCAACAAAAGCCCGGCGAGAGCCATCGGCAACCTCCGTGTCCTCCCTCCCTCCCCTTTATGGGGAGGGACAGACGGCGACGCCGTCAGGGTGGGGTCCTTGGGTGGAATACCAGAATACCAGAATACGGTGAAGAATACGCAGAATACGGTGACAGTGCTTGTGCCGCAGAGACACAAGGAGAAGAAGGATGTCTTAGAGACCAGTGTCGTACAGCTGCGTAGATGATGAGGGACGGCCCCTCGGGATCGGCTTTCAGGAGCGGGTCCCAAACCAGCCCGAGCTGCTGCGGTAGAAGAGCCGTGGTGGTGAACGTCGGGTGAAAAGTCCTGGCTTTGACCGGGGCAGGTATGTGTCCAAAAGA
>JANXTX010000432.1 GCA_025352165.1 Caulobacteraceae bacterium
TACTGGATGCCCAACAACGGCCTGTTGTTCGCTAACGATCACATGTCGGGCAAAACGGTGATCCTGGACCTGCGTGACCCGATGCGCCCGCGGGTGCACGCCACCTTTTCGGACTTGGACGGCTTCAGCCACCCTCACTCCTTCCTGCGCATACCCAACGGCCACGTCCTGGCGAGTTTCCAGGTCGAGGGTCACATGACCCACCCCGGCATGGGCCATGACGACGGCATGGTTATGCCTACGCTCGACGTGGGCGCGACGCCCGGCGTGCACGGCGGCGTGGTGGAGATCGACGATGAGGGCCGGGCGGTGCGCTCGGCTTCCACCGCCGATCCGAAGAGACCCGACGACCTTTTGATGGCCTACAGCCTACTGCCCCTGCCAGACATCGATCGCGTGATCGTCACCAACTCATCGATGCGCGACGAGGATCGCACCGGGCACACCTATCAGGTGTTCCGCCTGTCGGATCTGAAGCTGCTATCGACGAACGACTTCGACGCCCCACCCGGCCGCTACGGGGAAATCAACCCCGAGGAGGCGCGGCGCGGGCCCGACGGCGCGGTCTATGTCCAGACCACAGGCTGCGGCATCGAGCGGGTCACCGACATCGCGGCCGACCATCCGCGTTCGCAGCTGGTCTGGCGGTTCCCAGGTTCGTTCTGCGGCGTCCCGAGCATCGTCTCCCACTATCTCGTCCAGAGTGTGCCAATCCTGCATGCCGTCGTGGTGTTGGACATCCGGGACGGCGCTCGGCCAACCGAGGTCGCACGCGTCGTGCTCGACCCCGACTTTTCACCGCACTGGACGGGCTATGACGCCAAGACCCGCCGCCTGGCGGTCACCGGCTACACGGCCGACCACCGTCTTTACCTGCTAACCTTCGATCCGGACTCCGGCGCGCTGGCGATCGACCCCGCCTTCCACGACGAGCAGGGCAAGCCCGGCTTTGATTTCGGTATGCGGGTGTGGCCACACGGCTGGACCGGCGCGGCCACGGCCCATGGCGTCGTGTTTTCGAGATAGGGTCGGAAGGCCGCGTTGCTTTCAAGGAGCCAAGGTGACCGATTGAACGGCGGCTTGCCACCCACAGCACGCATTCCGAGGGCCCGCTGTATGGCGAAAAACCCTGGCCGCTGCGAATGTCGGCTTTAGGCTCGCAGCCCAACGGACAGAATCGACCCTGAACAGATCTTCACTTGGCGCTCTCGACGGCCCGTGGTCCAAGCGATCAAACAGGGGCGGCGGATATGATCGCAATAGCATTGGCCGGGTTGTTGGCGCTAGCATCGGCGCCAACGCCCTCGCCGCTGGACGCGGCTGTGGGCGGCGCCGCGGCAAAGGGGTTTGCGGGCGAGGTGCTGGTCACGGACGCGACGAGCGTAACCTATGCGCGGGCCGTCTCCGCGCCGGGGCGCCCCCACCGGCGCGGAGACCTGTGGCGCTGGGCTTCGGTGACGAAGCAGTTGACGGCGACCCTGGTCATGCAGGCGGTTTCCCATGGGGATCTTTCGCTGTATGACGCGATAGCTGCCCGGCTGCCCGGGTTTCACGGTAGCTCGGCGCGCAATGTCACCGTGCGGATGCTCCTGCAACACACCTCCGGACTGGCGAACCCGGACGACACCCCGGCGGCGTCGCCATCCGATCTGCCGGATTTCTACAGGCGGACGACCAGCGGCGCCGGCGGCGCAAAGGATGCTCTGGGCTATTGCGCCGGGCCGCCGAAGGGTGAACCGGGCGCCGCCTTCGCCTACAATAATTGCGACTTCATCGTGCTTGGGGCGATCCTTGAAAGCATTTGGGGAAAATCGTTTGCCGCATTGGTGCATGAGCGGCTGGCGATTCCGGCCGGCCTGAAAACACTCAAGATCGCCGGCAACGATGTCCGGTTGCCGAAGCTGACGCCCGGCTATGCCGAAAATGGTGATCCGGAGCCTTCGTTCGCGCTGGCGACCTTTGGACCTGCGGGCGCCGCCTTCGGTCGTTCGGACGATCTGGCGGCTTTCGACCGCGCCCTTATCGGTCACCGCTATCTGGACGAAGCGGCGACAGCCATCGCCTGGCGTGGAAATCCGAAGCTTGGCTATGTAGCGCTGGGGGTCTGGAGTTTTCCAGCGCCGCTGAAGGGCTGCGCCGGCGGCGTCAACCTCGTCGAGAGACGCGGCGAGATCGGTGGTGTCGAAGTCCGCAACCTGATCGCGCCCGACAAGAAGCTGGCCCTGATTGTCTTCGCGGACAGGGCGGGACTGGATTTTGGGGAAATCTGGCAGGGCAAGGGTTTAACTTACGACCTCGCAAGCGCCGCCTTCTGCCAGAAACCTAACTAATCAAAGGGGCATTCGCCCTCGAGCGGCGGTCGTGAATGTCCGCGGTCAGGCGGCAAGCCGAGGCTAAAAACGACGCATTGCGGAGCCTACCGGTCGGATAGGTATGCCGCGATGCGTTGTGCCGCATCAACCGGGACGCACGTCGTCGTGTCGATAGCCAATTCCGCGACGGGCATGTCTGCCAGGCTGGCGTCGAAACTGTCGCGCAGCTCGCGCAACAGCTCCAGGGAGGTGAGTTTTCCGAACTCCGAACGGCTCGTGTTGACGATCCGCCGCTCCTGCTCTTCAGGAGAGACCGTTAGCGCGACGAACACCACAGATCCGCCGAAGGGCTCGATCGCCGCACGCACGCGTTCTGGAAAACCGGCATCCACGGTCGCCTCGGGCGCGAAAGTGAATATGAGCGACTGCCGGACCCGCGCCGCCTCGGCGAAGGTCTGAAGCCAGAATTTCTCGCGCAAGCGGATGAACGGCTCCGTGCCGAACGGAAACACGGCGCTGACAGCGTCGACGACAAGATGATTGTGGAACACTGGCAAGCCGGTCAGCTTCGCAAGCTCCCGGCTCACGGTGAGCTTGCCCGCGGCGGCGGACCCATAAACGAATATAATCTTCATCCGGCGATACTAGCCCGCTGGTTGGCCGCTTCCCAAGGGAACGGATCAGCGAAAGGTCTTGTGGAATTGTCGCAAGAGGGACTGGACCTTTTTGAAAACGGGGACATGGGAAAACAGGGAAAAATAGGGACATGATTTCGGGAAAAATAGGGGCATGATATATTTCAACCAGTAAAATCACTCGATGGCGTGCCGGCCACCCCTGGCGTGCGACCTCGCCCCCGCGCCGAAACAATCCGCCCGAGGGCGCGCTTGACGCGGCATGGTCTTTTCCATCCCGGAGGTTCCGTCAGTGTAATTATATCATGTCCCGATTTTCCGGTTTTCGGGTTTTCGCGGTTTTCGGTTTTCCGCTTCTCCAGCGGTTGGGAATGTCCAATCCCGATCAATTTCGGGAGACAATGGGACATTGGCGGGGTTTCAACCTAAGGCTTGATCGAAAACACCGTGCCGCACCCATACTTTCCGCAGAGCGGGGACGATCCCCCTATGTCAGTCGTGCCCCATAGCCGCCTGCCGTGTTCGATGAGGCGCTCGTTGGGGAGGCGGCCGTCGGAGCCCCCGTGGAACGCGTGCAGCACCGTTACGTTGGTGGTTGTCAGATCGAGCGAATAGATCGTGCCCCATCCCAGACTGCCGTAACCGCCGCCTCGCTCCACCCCGCCGTATTCGGTGATCCCATAGAGCGCATCGCCGACCTTGGTGAGGCCGGCCGGGCCCCAGCCGCCGACGCCGCCCGTGAAATAGTGGACGATCGTCTTGGCCCCAGTCGCTGGATCGAGCTCGAACACCGTGCCGCAGCCATAGGACCTTTCGGCGCAGGAGGCCCCGCCCTCTGAAGTCGTCCCCCAGAGGTGGCCGGCGATCTTTATCAGACCGTCCGGCCCCTCCCCGTCGGCGCCGCCCGCGAAGGCATGCACCACTGCCTCCGCGCCAGTCACCGGATCGAACGAGAACACCATCCCGCAACTCACCCTGTCGAAGCATGTTCCCGAGAATGCGCCAAATTCTCCCGTCCCGTACAGCTTGCCGCCGAGCTCGATCGAAGAGAAGATCGGGCCCCAGCCGTCTGCGCCACCGGTAAAGGCGTGGACGACCTTCTCGATGCCCGTGACCGGATCGAGCGAAAAAATAGTTCCACAACTGTTCCCTTCGCACGCAACGCTCGCCTGGCCGCCCCCCTGTATCGTCGTGCCATAAACCAAGGCCCCAACCTTCAGCAGACTTCCCGGCAAGGCGCCGTCGCCTTCGCCCCCCTTGAACGCATAGACAACATTCTCCACGCCGCTCGCTGGGTCGAACGAATAGACCGTGCCGAAATCCGCGGCGCCGCCGGCGAAGGTCGTGCCGTAGAGCGTCCCGCCGACGTCTATCAGGGCGCTGTAGGGGTTGGCGCCGTCGCCGCCCCCCTTGAACGAATAAACCACGGTCTCCGCGCCAGTCGCCGGGTCGATCGCGTAGATGGCCCCGACACCGCCCGCGCCGCTGACCGGAACCGTCCCGTAGAGCTGGCCCCCATAGCTCGTGAGCGGTGAGTGCGGACTCTGGCCATCGGCGCCGCCCGTGAAGGCATATTCAACGTGATAGCCCGCAGCCATCGCCGGCCCCGAGCCGCCGACCTCCGCGCCAGCCAGGATCGCCACGGTCGCGAGGCCCATCAATAGCCGCATGTCTCATCTTCCAAATTGCCAGCGCCTGGCAACCTACGCCAGCGAATGACCGGTCACCACCCACAACACGCATTCCGAGGGTCCGTATCCGGGTAAGTTCGTGCGGCGCTTTTCCGGGCGGGCGGGTTTGTTACGCAGCTCACGGAGGGGGGAGGGACCGGGCGAGTTGGGCGCGCGCCGAAAGTGAACGCTCGCGGAAACATCGATCGCGGGCTTGTGAGTGCGACGGCGGCGCCATAGCGTTTCGCTTCAATCCCAACCGACAACGCGAGGAAACCCATGAGCCAGTTGCCAGCCAGCGCCCCGGAAAAGTCCGGTGACGCTTTCGCCCACATCAACGCCGTCGTTTCTCCCACCATCGACGATCTGAAGATGATGGTGTTTCTCGAGGCTTCGGGCCTGGCCGGCTATTACGAAATCGCCGAGTCCGCGCCCAATGACGAAATCCGTCAGTTGCTGCAGGCGAATGGGCGCGAGGAACTGGCGCATGCGCATCGTTGCTCGAAGGTCATCAAGATCCTTTCGGGAGAGGATTTCGACCCGCCGAAGGACGAGGACAACCGCTATGTCGCGCCCTCGGGCCGGACGGTCGATCGCGAACTGCTGGATTTTCTGGTGATGGCGGAGACCGGCGGCAATATGCTTTACCAGACCTGGGCCGACAACATCGGCAACGAGGCCGCGGCCGAGCTTCTGCGCCAGAACGGCAAAGAGGAAATCCAGCACGGCGATCGCGCCCGCCGCGCGGCTGAACTGCTTTCGAAGACGAACTGACCGGCTAGGGGCGGATGTTTTCGTAAAAGCATTCGCCCGTAAATCTACCGTCAAACTATCGTCAATACTTCGTCAAAAGAGATTTTCGGGTCTCGATTTGCCGATGGTCGACTTGAATGGTCGAGTATCCTGTGGCTCTGGGGGCATGGACGCGATGTTCAACGCACCGTTGGGCTGTGTCCAAGCAGATGTTCCTGAAACATACTGGTCACAACGGGAGAAAGACCATGAATACCAAGATAATGACTTCGATGCTTGCCATGTCGGCGATTGCCGCGCTGGCGTTCGCGCCGGCGGCGCAGGCCAAGACCCTGAAGCCGGGCAACTACAACCTCGCCGGCATCCAGCAGATCTGCCTGGTCAGCGGCGGCACGTGGTACGGCGAAACCTATCCGTCGTGGGGCGGCACGTGGGGCGCCGGGCCGACCAAGGAAGACGCGACCGTGCTGTCGGGAAACTACAACAGCGGCGCGGGCAATGACTCGATGATCGTCACCGGGTCCGGCGTCGACTGGACCGAATGGAACGATGGCAGCGCCTTCCTCTTCATCGACAGCACGATCACCAGAATCCCCGGAAAGTGCACCGCGCCTGACGCCCGCGCGACCACGCGCAAGAATCCGATGGACTGACTTCGTCCTTCGGGTCGAGTTCTTTGTAAGCCCGCGACAGCGGCGGAGAAATCCGCCGCTGTCGTTTTTTTGCCCTGTTGAAGGGGCAGGATCGCCCGCTGTCAGAAATGGTCTTGTTCAGGGTGCGTTCGCGCTTGAGTTCGGCTACAAGCTAACCGGTCGCCTGTTGTTTCGTCTTGGAGGCCTTCCTTGGCCGCGCTGCTCCGTTCCGACGCCGAGTTAAGCCTCAGCCAGCTCGTCATCGATCGGCGACTGGCCCCAGCGGAGACGCTGGCCCGCGCGGCGCTGGTGCAGAGCGAGACGGGCGAGCCGCTGGATGCGGTGCTGACCCGCCTGGGCATGGTCTCCGAGCGTGCTCTCGCCGTCGCAATCGCCGACGCGACCGGCCTGCGCATCGCAGCCGCGGCCGACTTTCCCGCCCAGCCGATCGCATCCGATCGCCTGTCGGCCGGTTTCCTGCGGGAGTCGCGCGCGGTGCCGCTCAAAGAAACAGAGCACGGTTTCGAAGTCGCCTTCGTAGACCCGCTCGCGCCGTTCACACGCCAGGCGCTGGCGTTCGCGCTTGGACGCCCGGTCACGCCCCTGGTGGCGAGGTCCGGCGATATGGAAGCGGCGCTCGATCGCCTCTATCCGGCCGATGCGATGGTCGCCGACGATGGCGGCGAGGCTGACGAGGCGGATGTAGAGCGCCTCAAGGACCTTTCGAGCGACGCGCCCGTCGTGCGGGCCGTCAATTCCCTGATCGCTCGCGCGGCGGAGGCCAACGCCTCCGACATTCATATTGAACCGACCGAAGACGTCCTCAAGATTCGCCTGCGCATCGATGGAGCGCTCCGCGACGAGGAGCCGTTGCCCGCGCATCTGAAGGCGGCGTTCGTCTCCCGGATCAAGGTGATGTCCGGCCTGAACATCGCCGAACGACGGTTGCCGCAAGATGGCCGCCTGCGGCTTGCGGTGCGCGGCCACGACATCGACCTGCGGGTCGCGACGTCGCCGACGATCCACGGTGAGAGCGTCGTGATGCGGATTCTCGATCGCTCGAATCTGGCGCTGGATTTTGCGACGCTGGGCTTCGGCGGCGAGAGTCTGGAGCGATATCTGAAAGTCCTGCAGTTGCCGCACGGCATCGTGCTGGTCACCGGGCCGACCGGCAGCGGCAAGACCACTACCCTTTATGCGTCGCTCGCGACGCTCAATACGGCCGATCGCAAGATCCTGACCATCGAGGACCCGATCGAATATCGGCTTGCGGGGATCAACCAGACGCAGGTCGCCAGCCAGATCGGCCTTACTTTCGCCGCCGCCCTGCGTTCTTTCCTGCGTCAGGATCCCGATGTGATGATGGTGGGCGAAATCCGCGATCTCGAGACCGCACAGGTTGCCGTGCAGGCCGCGCTTACCGGCCACACCATCCTGTCGACCCTGCACACAAACAGCGCCGCCGCGGCGGTTACCCGTTTGCTGGACATGGGCGTCGAGCCGTTCCTGATCACCTCGACCCTCAACGCCGTACTGGCCCAGCGTCTGGTGCGGCGGCTCTGTCAGTCGTGCCGTGAGCCGTTTACGCCGACCCAGGCGATGCTCGACGCGCTGGATGTCGATCACACGCTGACTTCGATCGACACGCTCTATCGACCGGTCGGATGCGCCGCCTGCGGCCATACGGGATTCCGCGGCCGGATCGCGGTGCTGGAGCTATTGATCGTGGATGAGGCCACCGAGCGGCTGGTGCTCGCCAGGGCTGAGGCGCGCGACATTCAGGCGGCGGCCGGGCTGCGCACGATGCTCGAGGATGGGCTCGAGAAGGCGAGGGCAGGGTTGACGACGCTCGATGAAGTCCTGCGCGTAACGAGAGAAAACTAGCGATGGCGACCTGGCGCTATCGCGCGGCGACCGCTACCGGCGCATTGCGGTCCGGAACCATCGAGGGAGCAACCCGCGCCGAGGTGCTGAGCGATCTGCGGCGAAAAGGCCTTTCGCCGATCGAGACGGTCGAGGCGGCGAAGGACGCGGCGGTCAAGGCGCCGACGCGGCCGAATGGCGATGCGCGCCAGGGGTCGATAAACGCGATCGGCGAGCTGGCGGTGCTGCTCGACGCGGGCCTGACGCTTGATCGCGCCCTGGCGGTGTGCGTCGACAACATCATCAATCCGTCCGTGAAGGCGGTGTTTGCCAACCTGCATGCCCGTATCAAGGAAGGCGCGACCCTGTCGCGGGCGATGTCCGAGGCGAAGGGCTTCTTCCCGCCGATGGCCGAAGCCATGGCCGAGGCGGGTGAAGCCGATGGTCGTCTGGGCGGCGCGCTGGCGCGGCTTGCCGAGAGCCTCGATCGCGCGGAGGCGCTGCGACAGACGGTGGTTTCCTCGCTGGTCTATCCGGCCATGCTGGTGGTCGTCGCTACCAGCGTCATCATGGTGATGATGCTGGTGGTCGTCCCGCAGTTCGAGGGCCTCTTCGCCGACGCGCATGGCAAGCTGCCGTTCGCGACCCGCGCGGTGATGGCCGCGAGCGATGGTGTCCGCCATTTCGGCCTGTTCGCCGTGGGCGGGATCGTCGCGGCGGTATTCGCCATCCGCCAGTGGCTGCGCCGACCAGGCGTTAGGCTTTCGTTCGACCGCGTGGTGTTGCGCGCGCCGCAGATCGGCGCGCTGATCATGAACGCCGAAACGGCGGCTTTCGCCCGCACTCTGGGCAGCCTGATCGACGGAGGCGTGGCCTTGCCCACCGCGCTGTCGATCGCCCAGCGATCGGTCGGAAACAGCCATATGGCCGCTGCGATCGGCCGCGTGGCGGCGGGTCTGAAGCAGGGTGGGGGGCTATCGGGGCCGCTCGCCGCGACGGGCGTGTTTCCGCCGATGGCGCTGAGCTTTCTGCGCACGGGTGAGGAAACCGCGCGGCTGGGTCAGATGCTGACCCGACTTGCCGACGTGCTGGATCGTACAGTTCGCTCGACGATCTCCCGGTTGATATCCATATTGACGCCCGCCATCACCGTGTTCATGGGAGCTGTCGTCGCTACCGTGATCGCGTCCATCATGTCCGCAATTCTTGGCTTTAACGATCTGGCGCTCGCACCATGAAAAAACCGTTCTCCCGACTGAACCGTGAACGCCGCGCCGACGGTGGCTTCACCCTACTCGAAATGCTCGTCGTGCTGGCGATCATGGGGTTGCTGGCCGCGATCATCGCGCCGCAGGTGCTGAAGTATCTCGGCACCTCGCGCACGCAGACCGCCAAGGTGCAGATCCAGAATGTCGCCGCCGCCCTGGAGCTCTACCGGCTCGATGTAGGCCGCTACCCTACGCAGCAGGAAGGACTCAATTCGATCATAGCCGCGCCGTCGACGGCGGTCGGCTGGAACGGGCCCTACCTGCAGAAGCCGAGCGCGCTGATGGATCCGTGGGGACAGCCCTACCTGTATCGTAGTCCCGGCAAACATGGCGAGATCGACGTGTACTCTCTCGGTTCCGACAAGGCCGAGGGAGGGACCGGCGAGGCCACCGATGTCGGTAACTGGTAACGGGCGCGACAACGGCACCACCCTCATAGAGGCGCTTGTCGTGGTGGCCATTACCGGCCTGGTCGCCATGATCGGCTTTCCGAGGTTGCAGCAGGAAATGCTGACGCTCGCCCGGCGGCAGACGGCGACAGCCATCGTCGAACGATTGCGAGAGGCGCGCGCGACCGCGATGCTCACGGACAGGCCGGTGGTCTTTTCGGTTGCCAACGGCGGGCGGGCGTTCGGCTGGCGCGGCCAAGTCGCCCAGGCCGGCGCGGGTGTCTATCTGACCGCCGTCAATGGGCCCATTGCCTTCTATGAAGATGGATCCTCGACAGGAGGCGTCGTGTGGGTGACCGCCGCGCGACGAAGTTACCTGGTCGGCGTCGACGCCTCCAACGGGTCCGTCGGACTCTGGAGGAAATAGTCCGCGGCCCCATGGTGGACGGGGGCGGCTATTGGATTGATCAGGCATGAGAACGCAACTGTGGATGGGCAAACCTGAAGCGCGCCGTCATAATGTCGCCGGCCGCATCCTTGATAAGGCCCGCATCTTTGAAAAGGGATGTGTCACTGAAGTTGACCCAGCGCCTCTGACCTTGCTTGAGATTGATCAATGATGGCGCGGACAGCTCGACAGCCTGATCGGCATGTCACCTCGCGAAGTCGGGGCGACACTGGAGCCATTTTCGTCGAATCATTGGTGGCTGCGGCGATCGTCGCCATGATACTGGTCACCACGTTCCGGGTAATCACCGATGGCGCGGTGCATGCACGGATGGCCGAACAGCGGCGGATGGCCCTGCTTGTCGCGCAATCGGAGCTGGCCGAGGTCGGAACGGAGATTCCGATTGTGGCCGGGGAAAAAAGCGGTGTTTCAGGAGATATGCTTTGGTCGGTCGATGTGTCTGCATACTCCGATGAGAGCGGAGCGAGCACGGCCGGCGCGCTATGGAAGGTTACCGTTTCGGTGCGACCGCGTTCGGGGGGACGCAATCTGGTCAGTCTTCGCACCCTGCGCCTTGGACCGGAAGGCTGACCTATGGGCTCGCGCGCTCCAGCCGTCTCATCATCCGGATTCGCCCTCATCGAGGCTCTGGCCAGCCTTGTGATTGTCTCGATGATTTCGCTGCTGATCTTCCAGGGCATCGGCGTCGGTCGACGTGTCTGGGAAGGCATTGATACCAGCGCGTCCAGCGCGGAGGCGATCGAGGGGGCTCAATCGATTTTGCGCGGTCGTATCGAACAGATGTATCCGGCGACGCTATATGGCGGCAACGAGGCGGAGGCTGACATTAACGGACAGGCGGAAACGCTGGAGTTTCTTGCTCCGCCGATCGGCGCGGGTCGGCCCGCGCCGCTGCGACGCTACCGCCTGGAACTGACGGTAGGCCGCCAGCTGCTGCTTACTTCAATCAGCGATGTTATCTGGGGTAAGGATCCCGGCGTCACGCAACAGGTGCTGCTCAACGGCGTTCAGCAGGTCGATCTGACCTATTTCGGTGTCCAGCAACCAGACTTTCAGCGCCAGTGGCGCTCCTCATGGCAGCAACAGGTCGTGCCCCCGGAGCTGGTGCGAATCCGCGTGGCGTTCGGGCGTGGCGATCGACGCCGCTGGCCCGACCTGATCGTGCATCCGCTGACCACAATCGATTCGGCCTGCATTCTGAGTGCGGCCACCAGTCGCTGCAGGGGCCGCGGATGAACCTGCAGGATCTGCTCAACGCCGACGTAAGCTCGATTGGTGAATGGATACGCCAGGGGTTCTCCTGGTGGATCGACGAACTGTCCACACTTTTGCCCGCGAGTTGGCGTGAACGGCTCTCGTCACGGCCAAAACGGCTCATCGAGCCGCTTTCGCCATCCGGCTGGCGACACTGGCAGAACGGTCGCGTTCTGGGCGAGGCGCAGGCAATGCACGCGCCGCGTGGCGCGGTCGGATTGATCCTGTCCTCCGACGCCGTGCTCCTGCGACGCCTGGAACTGCCGAGGCTGCCGCTTTCGGATGTGCGGCGACTGGTGGCGCTCGACATCGACCGACTGTCCCCGCTGGCGTCGGACCTCGTCTTCCACGACCTGGAGGTGATCGACCGCGATGTCGGCGACGGCAAGCAGTCGGTGCTGCTGGGTGTGGTTCCGCGAGATGTCGTGCTGAGACATTTCGAGGCCCTGCGAGGGGAAGGCGTGGAGCCGTCGCTTATCGGCGCCGCTGTCGCGGAGGGCGCGGCCGGCTATCGGTTCAACTTCCTGCCGGCGGTGAAATCCGCCCTGGGAGAGTCGGGCGGACGCAATGTGATCAGATACTGGTGGGGCGCCGTGGTCCTGCTGCTGATCGCCAATCTTGGCGTACTCGTGGGCCGCGATGTCGTTGACGTGTCGCGGCTGCAGCACACGGTGGATGACCAGCATGTTGCGGTGTCCGCCGCGTCGCAGTTGCGGCGGCGCGTGCAGAGTGAAGAGGCGCAACGCCAGGATCTGATCAATCGGCAATTGCAGAGCGACCCGTTGCGCGTACTCGACGCCCTATCGCGCACGATCCCGGCCGGGGCCTGGGTGCAGCGGCTGGAATGGAACGGTCAGACGGTCCGCGTCGTCGGCTTCAAAACGGGCGACGCCGACCCCCTTGCCGCCCTGAAGGCCAATCCCGCATTCGCCAATCCCCGCGCGGCGAACGGCGAGGGTCAGGCCAAACCCGGCGCGAACCCGCCCTTTGACATCACCGTCGACGCTCCGAAAAGGTCACAGCCTTGAGACCGCTTAGCGCCAGGGAACGGCGGCTGGTTGCAGTCGCATTGTTGCTCGCAGCGTTCGCGCTGGCGTGGTTCGTTGTCGTCGGGCCGTTCGTTGGCGGCTTTTTTGACCGCGCCGCGCATCGAAAGGAACTCGAGGCGGAATATCAGCGCGACCTGCGGATCATGGCGTCCATTCCGGTCTGGCGGCAGGCCGCCGAACGGCAGCGCGCCTCCGCGCAGCGTTTCGCCATATCCGCCCAGAGCGGACAGCTGGCCGTCGAGGCTCTGAAAGAGCACCTCTCGGCGTTGGCCACCGAGGAAGGGTTCCAGATTACCGCCATGCAGGATCTCGATGCCGACACGCCATCGGGTGAAGCCAAGGTGCGAGCCGACCTGCAGCCCAACCTCACACAACTGAAAGAGAGCCTGAGGCGGCTCGAAACAGAGGGTCCTTATGTCGTCGAATATCTCTCGGTCTCCGCCGACCGCGCACTCGCCACAGGTCACTCAGCGCGACTGGCGGTCCGTCTTGAGATCAGCGCTTCCTGGAGGCCACCACGATCTCGAACGCCCTGAGTTCACCCCGGTCCTGGCGGCGGGCGCATTGCTGCTTGTGCTTGTCATGCAACTATTGATCCCCAGCTCTCCACTGCTCCCGGACGGATCGGCGGTGTCTCCGCGACGGCCGCATCTGGTCGCCGCCACGCCGATGCAGGCGTTTGACGCCATTCTCCGGACACCGATCTTCAGTCCGGATCGCAAGCCCGGCGAGTCGGACGAAGCGGCGCCCGGCGCGAGCGCGTTGGACGGCTTTGTCCCGCTGGGCGTCTCGATCGGTCGCGGTTTCGCCTCGGCCGTGCTTAAGGGCCCCGACGGGAATATTCGGACCATCCATGTGGGCGACAGCGTCCTCGACTGGCGTCTGGTCGGTATTGAAAGCTCACAGCTTACCTTCGAACGTGATACCAGCCGTCGCAACGTTCCGGTTGGGAAACCTGCCGCCGCCGCGACGACCAATCAAAATGGGAGCGATGAATGACACGCGTGTCCAAAGGTGGACTGGCGACGCTTTGCACCGTGCTCGTGCTCGGCCTGGCCGCCATCGGCGCCAGCGTCCGGGGTCAGGCCATGGATTCGGGCGATCCCCAGGTGCGCTCGACGATCCTGCGTGGAACCCTGACCGCGCCGCCGCCGCCATTGGCGCCGACCGCATTTTCCAAAGGGGATGTCACTCTCAACTATCCCGCCGTCGATGTTCAGGTGGTCGCCAAGGCTGTGCTCGGCGATGTTCTTGGCCTCAAGTTCACCATCGATCCGGCGGTGCATGGCGTGGTGACCGTACAGACCGCCCAGCCGATCCGCCGGGCCGACGTGCTGGCGCTGTTCGAGGAATCGCTGCGCACCGCGAACCTGGCGCTCGCCAAGCGCGCGAGCGGTTACTCGATCGTGCCGATCAGCGCGGCGCAGAGCGCCGCCGGCGTCGTCGGGCCGGCCGATACCGGATTTGGCGATGAAACAGTCACTCTCAAGTATGCCAACGCGGAGGAGCTGAAAAAGCTCCTCGATCCGATTGTCCCGAACGCCATTACCCAGGCGGACTCTTCGCGGAACATCCTTGTCGTGGCGGGCAACTCGGTTCAGCGGCGCTCGGTCAGGGAACTTGTCAGGCAGTTCGATGTCGACTGGCTGCGCGGGATGTCCTTTGCGATTTTCATACCTCAACGGACCGACGCCCGCCTGATTGCGCCCGATCTCGACAAGCTGATCAATGCGCCCGGCTCGCAGACCAACGGCATGGTCCGCCTGATCACCATGGAGCATCTCAACGGCATCCTGGCCATCTCGGCCCAGTCGCAATACCTGGACGACGTCAGACGCTGGGTGGAGGTCCTTGATCGGGAGGGCGAGGCCGCCGAACGTCGGCTGTTCGTCTACAAGGTCCAGAACGGCAAGGCGCTCGATCTGGCCAAAGTGCTGGACGGCGCGTTCGGGCTGGCGCCGCCGAGATCAGACGACACCAGCGGCAGCACCGCGAACCACGGCTTCGAAGTGGTCGGCAATCCCACGTCGAACGGCGGCTCGCAGCCCTCGCAGACGGTCATTCAGCTGGGCGGCGGCGCCTCGACCCGTCCCGTCATGCCAGGCGGCATCTCGGCCAACAACAGCCAGGTGGATCAAACCAATCCGACGAGCCAGCAGAACTCGGACGCCAATGGCACGACCATAACGGCGGATGAAACCAACAACGCCATTCTCGTCTTCAGCACGCCGCGCAACTACGCCCTGATCGAGGACGCCTTGCGCAAGCTCGATGTACCGCCGCTGCAGGTGCTGATTGATGCGGTGGTCAGCGAGGTCACGCTGACCAACAACCTGCAATACGGCATCCAGTGGTATCTGCATGACGGGAGCAATTCCGGCACTCTGTCACAAAGTCCGGGGAACACGACCACGTCGACTGACGCCAGCGGCAATACCATCACGATTCCCGGGTCGCCGTTCCCCAACCAGATCCTTCCCGGGTTCTCATACGTCTTCCAGCATCAGAACAACGTCTACGCGACCCTGAACGCCCTGCGTGAGGTCACCGATGTACATGTGCTTTCGGCGCCCAAGCTGATGGTGCTCAACAATCACTCGGCAACGATCGAGGTTGGCCAGCAGGTGCCGATCTCGACGGGTTCGGCGCAAAGCACGTTTAGCGGCACGTCGCCGATCGTCAATTCGATCGACTATCGGGATACCGGTGTGATCCTGAAGGTCACGCCGCGCGTCAACACCGGCGGCCTTGTCCTGCTGGACATTGCGCAGGAAGTCAGCAGCGTGGTGCCGCAGAGTCAGGCCCAGTCCCAGATTGCCTCCCCATCTTTCTCGCAGCGGAAGATTTCGACGTCGGTCGCGGTGCAGGATGGCGAGACGATCGTTCTCGGCGGTCTGATCCAGAACCAGGTCACCAAGACGAAGAACAGGATTCCACTTCTTGGCGATGTACCCTACCTGGGGAACCTCTTCGGCAGCACGGGTAATGAGGTGCAGCGGACCGAACTGCTGGTGTTGCTGACCCCGCGGGTCATTCAGGCGCCGGTGGATGCCGATGCGATCACGGCTGAACTGAAGGCCAAGATGCAGATGGCTGAACCGCCGCCACCACCGCCGCCGGAACCCAAACCAACCCTGAAACACCGAAATGGCTCGTGAGCGCGAAAAAGGCTTTGCACTCGTAGCGGCCGTCGCCGCCGTCGGCGCGTTCGCCTATGTTTCCTTTCAGGTCCTGGCCGCCGACCGGGGCGTGACCACCAGCGTGCTGGCGCGGGTTGAGCAGGCGAGACTGGCAGCCGCCGCTGACGCCGGGATGATGATGGCGATTCATGGCCTCGGACAGGAAGACGTCGGCCAGAAGTGGGCCATCGACGGACGCACCCGGGAGCTGTTTTTCGAGGGCGTGGACCTGCTGGTGACGGTTCAGGACGAACGCGGCAAGGCGCCTCTCGACGGCCTCAATCCCGCTCAGGCCCGGTCGTTGTTCGAGGGAGCGGGCGCCACCGGCGATCAGGCCGACGCACTGGTGGCCGAACTCAGGGACTTCCAGTCGGCCGACGAGCAGGACATGACAAATACGACGGCCGCCCAGCAGGCCGGGCTTGCCGGCGCAACCGTCCGGCGCGGCGGCTTCCGGTCTGTAGGCGATCTGATGTCGCTCAAGGATATGAACGCCGATCTCTACTCGCGCATTGCCCCGGCGGTGACCGTGTTCTTTGAAGAGAGTGGCCCGTTTGAACCCTCCCACGCGACGCCGCTGGCGGTTGCCGCGATGTCGGCCACGGAGGACCAGTCACCTGACGCGTTGGACGCCGAGCAGTCCAGCGACAATGCGCCGCCCGAGCAGACCATCGTCGACGACAATCTGCTGGGCCGCACGCTGACCGTGAATGTCGTGGCGAGGGGCCCGCGCGGCGCCCAGACCCATCGGGCGGCGATCGTCGAACTGACCGGCGCCAAGGCGTTCCCCTACTGGATCCGCTACGTCGAATAAGCGGCTCTTCTGATGGCGCTTCGGCGCCTCAGTTCACCATCGGGCCATGCAGCCAGACGATCCAGGTCGCCAGGCACAGCGGGCCGCCGAACGCGAGACGGTCCCTGAACGCCGAACGTCGCTGGATGATCGTCATCATTGAAAGCTGTAAAAATGCGGCGGCGCAGGCAATCAGCAGAACGGACGGCAGGGGACTCCAGCCCAACCAGGCCCCCGCCGCCGCCAGCAGCTTTGCGTCGCCCAGGCCAATGCCCTCATGGCCGCGGACGCGCTCGAACCCCCACTGCAACGCCGCAAGCACGCCATAGCCGGCAACCGCGCCGATCAGGTGATCGACCAGCCGCCCATCCGGCAGCCACGTGGCCACGATCAACCCCCCGACCACCAGTGGCAGCGTCAGCGGATCGGGGAGCCGGTAGACCACCACGTCGATCGCGGTCAGCGTGACCAGCGTCCCGGCCAGAACCAGGCTCGCCGCCAGAACCGGCGTCATCGGTGCCACCAGGAGCGCCCATGCGAACAGCGCCAGCGTGACCGCGATCAGCCATGCCGCGCCGTGGCGAACCGGTCGGTCCCAGTACAGTTTGGCGATCTTCCAGCCGGCCGCGCCGGCCGGAACCGCGGCCAGCAGGACGGCGGCTGACAGAGCGATTCTTTGACCATCGTTCATGCGCCGACTCCGCTTTAGCCGGATCCCATTATGGGCTCGCCGGCGCAATTCCTTGCCGATGGTCTTCCTAGCACCACAGTCGCCCTCTATGATGCAGGGCAGCCTGGGCGGCGTGGAGAGCTTTTGTCGAGATGCGTTGGATTCGCCCGGGCGTCGCAGCCTTTGCCTTGTGCGCCGCAATTGCCGGCGCCGGGATTGCTTGCGCGGCGCCCTCCCGGGATTGGCGGACACTGGATCCGGCGGCGTCGATTCCGTCCGTTTCGAGCGTGCCGGAACAGCCGATGTCCCTTTCCAGGTCGTTATCCGGTCCGCCGTTCGGACAGGTCGTCGCTCCGTTCGCCCTGCCTGGCGAAGCACCCACGCACGACCGCGCGCTCGATTGCCTGACCGCCGCGGTCTACTACGAAGCCGCCACCGAGCCCCGCGAGGGCCAGGAGGCGGTAGCGCAGGTGGTGCTCAACCGGCTCCGCCATCCGTCCTTCCCGAAATCAGTGTGCGGCGTCGTCTATGATGGCGTCGGAACCGCCAGCACCTGCCAGTTCACCTTCGCCTGTGACGGGTCGACCCTACGGCTGCCAAACGCGAGACTCTGGCAAACCGCCCGGGATGTAGCGCAGGCGGCGCTGTCGGGGCATGTGGCCACGCAGGTGGGAGCGGCGACCCACTATCATGCCGTCTACGTCAGTCCCTATTGGCGGTCATCGCTGATGCCCGTGGGCCGGATCGGCAACCACCTGTTCTACAGCATGCCGGGCTGGCGCGGGACCGCCTTGGCGCTGACCGGCCAGTACGCCGGCATTGAGCCCGATCCCCCGCCGCTGCCGCAACGCGCCGGCATACCCTCGCCGACGGTCCGCGCCTCAAATCCCGGAGAGCGCAGCGTCGCGTTCACGGTCTGGGGACTGCCGATCGCGATCATCTCGGCAAAGAAGGGCCAGATCAGCGTCAAGCCGGGTTCCTGACGTGATACGATGCGTCGGTCTCGACGTGATCGGTGTCGGCTGTAAAGATGCGGCATGAATTCTGCGAATCCAATGCACGACACCTCTGAAGCAGCGCGCGCGACCCGGGCGAGGGCCTGGTTCGATGAATTGCGCGATCGGCTTGTCGCCGCTTTCGAGGCGCTTGAGGATGCAGCTCCGCCCGACCTCTATCCTGGCGAACCGGGCCGGTTCGAACTGAAGCCGTGGGTGCGCGCCGAGGGCGGCGGCGGCGTCATGGGATTTCTGCGCGGACGTCTCTTCGAGAAATGCGGACTGCATGTCTCACGCGTGGAAGGTGTCTTCTCGCCCGAAATGGCGGCGAACATGCCGGGTGTCGGCGAGGATCGACGCTTCGTCGCCACCGGCGTCAGCCTGATCACTCACATGGTCAATCCGCGCGTGCCGGCCGTGCACATGAACACGCGCTACATCGCCACCACGCGCGGCTGGTTCGGCGGCGGCGCCGATCTGACGCCTTTGCTGGAGGAGCATCGCAGCGAGCGTGCGCCGGACGCCGTCCGGTTCCATGCCGCTCTGCAACACGCGTGCGACGCTCACCACGCCGACTGGTATGCCAGGTACAAGGCCGAGTGCGACCGCTACTTCTTCCTGCCGCATCGCAACGAGCCGCGCGGCATCGGCGGCATATTCTATGATCACCATGACAGCGGCGATTTCGAGCGCGACTTCGCCTTCACCCGCGATGTCGGCCTGGCGTTGCTGGATGTCTATCCGGCGATCGCCGCGCGGCGGATGCTCGAGCCATGGACGGAAGAGGAGCGTGAGGAGCAGCTGATCCGTCGGGGGCGGTACGTTGAGTTCAACCTGCTATATGACCGGGGAACGATGTTCGGGCTGAAGACCGGCGGCAATATCGAGTCGATCCTGTCGTCGATGCCGCCAACGGTTAAGTGGCCATGAGGGAACTGCAATGAACGGCGCTGAAAGCCTTGTGCGGACTCTCGTCGGCGCGGGCGTCGAGGTCTGCTTCTCCAACCCCGGTACTTCGGAGATGCATTTCGTCGCCGCGCTCGACAGCGTGTCGGGCATGCGGCCTATTCTCGGCCTGTTCGAGGGCGCGGTGACCGGCATGGCCGACGGCTATGGTCGCATGGCCGGCAAGCCCGCCGCCACCCTGTTGCACCTCGGACCTGGGCTGGCCAATGGCCTGGCCAATTTGCACAACGCCCGCCGCGCGGCGACGCCGATCGTCAACATCGTCGGCGACCACGCCACCTACCACGCGCAGTATGACGCGCCGCTGGCCTCCGACATCGCCGGGTTCGCCCGGCCGGTGTCCGGCTGGGTCCACTCATCGACCAGCGCGGCCACGGTCGCCACCGACGGCGCCCGCGCGGTCGCCGCCTCCCTCTCGCCGCCCGGACAGATCGCCACCCTGATCCTGCCCGCCGACACCGCCTGGAACGAGGCGGAGGGCTCGGCGCCCGCCTTGCCCAGACCCACGCCTTCGCCGGTCTCGGGCGACGCGATCGACCGCGCCGCCACGGTGCTGAACTCCGGCGCCCGCGTGGCGATCCTGATCCGTGGGGCGGCATTGGGCGAGGCCGGCCTGACCGCCGCGGGCCGCGTCGCCGCCGCCAGCGGCGCGCGGCTGATGTGCGACACCTTCGCGCCCCGCATCGCGCGCGGGGCGGGCCGGGTGATGGTCGAGCGGATTCCCTATTTCGCCGAGCAGATCGTCGACTTTCTCAGCTC
>JANXTX010000013.1 GCA_025352165.1 Caulobacteraceae bacterium
AGGATCGACCCGACCTGGACGAAGAGGCGGTCGAGCGCCTGCTCGGCGACATGAGCGAGTTTCTCTGCGACGCCACCGAATTCGACGATATCAACCGCCCCATCGGCGAGACCATCGCCCGACTCTGTAAGACCCTGGGTCTGGAACCCGGCTACTGCATCCCCGACGGCGACGGCTGGAAAATCCGCCGTAGCCCCTATGCCTTTGAAAAACCGGATTTTCCTCCTCCCTCCCCATAGAGGGGAGGGAGATTCGGGAGGGCGCTTCCCCTGTCGCGCGGCATCGGCGACACTGTTGGAACACATGACGAACGCGATTCGCATTACCCGCCCAGGGCTCGCCGCATGATCGGCCGGCTGCGCGGCCTCGTCGCCGAGGTGGGCGAGGAAGACGCCCTCATCGATGTCGGCGGAGTCGGCTATGTCGTGCGCTGCGGCGGCAAGACCCTCTCGCGCCTGCCGGCCCCCGGCGACGAAACCCTGCTGCACGTCGAGACCCAGTGGAGCGAGGCGACCGGCATGCGCCTCTATGGCTTCCTCGCGCGGGAGGAGCGCCGCGCTTTCGTGCTGCTGCAGGCGATCCAGGGCGTCGGGCCCAAGGCGGCGCTGGGCGTGCTGGATGTGCTGTCGCCCGCTGAACTGGCCTCCGCCGTCGCCCGCGAGGACAAGGCCGCGGTCGCCCGCGCCAATGGCGTCGGACCCAAGCTCGCCCTGCGCATCATCGTCGAGCTGAAAGGCAAGCCGATTTCTGACGGCCCGGTCGCCACGCCCCACGCCGGCGCCGGCGCATCCGCCCAGCCCGCGGCCTCCGCCGCCGGCGAGGCCGTCGCCGCGCTGATGGGTCTCGGCGTTGCCGAAATCACCGCCCGCCGGGTCGTCGATCAGGCCGTCCTGCGCCTCGGCGACGCCGCCGGCGAGGCCGCGCTGATCAAGGCCGCGCTGCAGGAACTCGGCAGGTGACCCGCATCGTCTCCGGCGAGGCGGCGCCCTTCGAGGCCAATGACAAGGCCCTGCGCCCGCAGACCCTCGCCGAGTTCGTCGGCCAGGAACAGTCCAAGGCCAACCTGCGTATCTTCATCGACGCCGCCCGCGCGCGCGGCGAGGCGCTCGATCACGTGCTGCTGTTCGGGCCGCCGGGCCTGGGCAAGACCACCCTGGCGCAGATCATCGCCCGCGAACTCGGCGTCAACTTCCGCGCCACCTCCGGCCCGGTGCTGGCCAAGGCCGGCGACCTCGCCGCCATCCTCACCAATCTCGAGGCCAACGACGTCCTCTTTATCGACGAGATCCACCGCCTCGCCGCCAACGTCGAGGAGATCCTCTATCCGGCGATGGAGGACCACGCCCTCGATCTGGTGATCGGCGAGGGCCCCTCGGCGCGCTCGATCCGCATCGAGCTGGCGCCCTTCACGCTGGTTGCGGCGACGACCCGCGCCGGCCTGCTGGCCAATCCGCTGCGCGACCGCTTCGGCATTCCCATCCGCCTGGAGTTCTACACGCCGGACGAACTGCAGCGCGTGCTCAGCCAGGCCGGCCGCAAGATGGGTCTCGATCTCGCCCCCGATGGCGCCGCGGAGATCGCCGCCCGCGCCCGGGGCACGCCGCGCGTCGCCGGCCGCCTGCTGCGCCGGGTCCGCGATTTCGCCACAGCCGAAGCCGCCGCGATCATCGATCGGCCCTGCGCCGCGCGCGGCCTGGCGCGTCTGGAGGTCGACCCCTCCGGCCTGGATTCCCTCGATCGCCGCTATCTGACCGCCCTGATCGAGAACTACGGCGGCGGCCCCGCCGGCGTCGAAACCCTCGCCTACGCCATCGCCGAGGCCCGCGATTCCGTCGAGGACGTCATTGAACCCTTCCTGCTGCAGCAAGGCTTCATCCAGCGCACCCCCCGCGGCCGCCTCGCCTGCGCCAAAGCCTACACCCACCTCGGCCTCACCCCACCCCCAACTCCCAAAGTCCAGTCCACCCTGTTCGACGACGATGAGTAGGGCCTGGCAAGCTCTTGCCCCCTCAAATCACTTCTCCCGACTGGGAGAAGAAGGGGCCCGCGCCTCTTGGCGTGGGAAGATGAGGGTCTTTCTGTCAGCGCCGCAGACCCTCACCCTCCCAGCTTCCGTCTACGCCAAGGCTTCGACGGACAGGTCGCTGGGCCCCTCCCTCTCCCAAACGGGCGAGGTGTTCCGTGGGTCACCTCCAGGATGTGTGATTCCGCCAGCCCACACGCCGACGGCGCGACGATGAACCCCTTACCCCCCTTCCCCGATAACCCCCAGGTCCAGGCGTCCGACCCGCGCGCCTCGGTGTTTGTTGCCGCCAACGCCGGCTCCGGAAAGACATCGACCCTGGTCATGCGCGTGGCTCGCCTGCTGCTGGCCGGCGCGCGGCCGGAGGCGATCCTCTGCGTCACCTACACCAAGGCCGGCGCGGCGGAGATGCAGCGGCGGCTGTTTCGCGAGCTCGGCGAATGGGCGGTCTCGCCGGACCATGAACTGCGTAAGGCTCTCGCGCGGATCGAGGAATCGGGCCGCAACCTCTCGGCCGCGCGCGCCCTGTTCGCCCGCGCTTTGGAAACCCCCGGCGGCCTGAAGATCCAGACTATCCATGCCTTCTGCGAACAGCTGCTGCGCCGCTTCCCGCTGGAGGCCGGCGTCTCGCCCGGCTTCACCGTCATGGATGACGTCACCGCCGCCGCCGTTTCCCTGCGGGCGCGCGAGGATGTGGCGCATGCCGCGATGTCGAGGCCCGACAGCGCTATCGCCGCGGCCTACCGGCATTTTTCGGTCGACCTCGACTGGGCGTCGTTCAACGCGATGTTCGATGAATTCGCCGAGCGCCGCGCCGCAATCGCCGACTACGCCGATCGCTGCGCCCAGGCCGACGGCGTCGATCTCGATGTCTGGCGCCGATGCGGCTTCGACGCGCCGACCAGCCGGGCCGAGATCGAGGCGGAAGCCGTCGCCCGCATCCGCTGGGGCCAGTGGACGCGCGCCGC